>DASYHQ010000024.1 GCA_035998445.1 Tepidisphaeraceae bacterium
GCCCAAGCTGGCGGTGAACGAGACGGAGGCCGAGCAGGTGCGGCGGATCTTCGCGACCTACCTGGAGAACCGGGCCCTGATCCCGGCCGTCACGGCGATCACTGCCCTCGGGTGGACGACGAAGGCGTGGGTCGGCCGGGACGGCACGCCGCGGGGTGGCCAGCCGTTCAACAAGTCAACGCTGCACCAGCTGCTGACCAACGTCGTGTACACCGGCAAGGTGCGGTACAAGGACGAGGTCCACCCCGGGGAACATGCCGCGATCGTGGATGAGGAGACGTACCAGAAAGTCCAAGCGGTGCTCGCCCGCAACGGCAAGACGGGCGGTGCCGCCGTCCGCAACCGCTACGGCGCCATCCTCAAGGGGCTCTTGCGGTGCAGCCCCTGCGACTGCTCGATGGGCCACACCTACACCAGCAAGGGGAGCAAGCGCTACAGCTACTACATCTGCCTCAACGCCCACAAACGGGGCTGGGACACGTGCCCGAGCTTGCCCTTGCGGGCGTCCTCCTTCGGCTGCTCAGCCTCCTTGGCGGGCGCTGCCACCGTCGTCTTCGCCTTTGCGGGCCGTTTTGCGGCTGGTGCGACCTCGGCGGGCTCAGGGTCGCCTGCGGGCGCGATCGCCTCGTGTTGGGCCTCTGGCGCGCGTTGCGGGGCCTCGGGTTCCGCAGCCGCCGGGCGCAGGTGGCGCACGTCATTCACCCGCACGGGCTTGCCCATGTCGCTGACGGCGTTCCACCCGGTCTTGGCCGGGCCGAGGATGGTCACCCCTACCCACCGGCTGCTGACCTTCGCCTCGTACGCTTCGCCCACTTGTACCTGGTCCTTCGTCATGTTCGCTCCTGCGTTGAACTCCTGAAGGGGCCGGCCATCCCGGCCCCGGTGACGGACATGTGTCCATGGGTGCCAACACACGTCAAGTCATTAATCTGGTTATCCCGGCCCGGGGGCGGGAGGGGCTGTGGCGCGTGGTAATCAGCCGCCGCAATCCACGGCAGAAACCGGCGAGGTCGTCGCCGACTACCCCGGCCTCTCGGCCCGCCAGGGGCAGGCGATCGAGCAACTGCTGCAGGGCCAGACGATGGAGAAGGCGGCCATGGCGGCGGGCGTGTCGTCCCGGACACTGCGCAGCTGGATGCGACGCGAGCGCTTCCGCAACACGCTGCTGGCCGCCCGCCGCGAAGCGTTCGGCCAAGCGATCGGCCTGACACAACGCTACGCCCCGGTCGCGGTGGCGACGCTGGTGAAGATGATGAACGACGCGGGGGCATCGGCCAACGCCAAGGTGGCCGCCGCGGCGGTGCTGCTGAAGTTCGGCCGGGAGGGGATCGAGCTGGACGACCTGGCGGTGCGGGTCGAGGTGCTGGAGCAGGCACTGTCTCAGCCGCCACAACCGCGCGCATTGGAGGACCAGTCGTGAACCTCGTTCGCCGCGTGGAGAACCTGGAGTTGCTGCGGCGCCGTCAGGTGCCACCACCGCCCCTGCCGCTGGATACGCCCGCCGACGTGCTCACCATCCTGGCCGAGCAGGCGGGGGCGGTCCGGGGCGACGTCGGTGCCGACCCCACAGAGAAGGCTAGAACGCTGGTGGGGCTGTCGGCGGTCGTTCTACGTGCGATGGACAGCCGGGACGTACAGGATCGCCTCGAAGCGGTGGAGCGGGTGCTGAAGCTGCGGGCGAGGGAACAGCGGCAGGCGAACCAGAAGCGGAGTTAGCACGATGGACACGTTGTACGACCAGTTCACGCCGACGGAACGATTGTCGTTGCTGATGGAGGCGATGGCGCGCGAGGACTGGGCGGAGGTGAAGAAGCTGCGTTATTCCTGCCCACGTGCCGCCTACAAGATCGACGACCCGGCGTTCGAGGAGCGGCGCCTGTACATCGGCGTCCTCGCCCTGGCCATCTCGGCCGACCTGCGCGTGATGCTCGCCAAGCTGCGCATCTTCCAGTCGGTGGAGGAGATGACACCGTACCTGACCAGCCCGCACGCGATGGCCGCCGAGTTCTGCTTCCTGGCCGGCTGGCGATTGGGGCAGGGGTTGGAGCCGCTGCAGTCCCCGCCGATGGAGGTGGGGGACGAGGAGGGCGACTACCTCGACGTCGACGCGTACCTAGCCGAGGCCCGAGCGGGCACGGGCCTGTCGGTGTTCACCGAAGAGGTCGACGAGACGTGGGAACCGACGCCGAAGCAGCTACGCGAGCTGGACGCGTGGGACGCACCGAAGCTGTGGGTCGAGCTGGCCAACAAGCGAGTGGCGGGGTTCCACCGGTCGATCGTGCGGCGGCTGGTCGGCAACGTGCTGGGCACCTGGGCGGCGTGGGACGCGTTCTGCACCACCCACGTGGGCGTGAGCGGGGATGTCGTGATGCGGGCACACGTGCCGACGGTGGTGGAACAGGTCGAGGCGATGCGGGCGAAGCGCCCGGCCGTTCAGCCGCGGGACGATTGCCGGGCGGAGTACGAGCAGCTGCTGGCAGACGGGTGGGGGAAGCGGTTTGGGTGAGGGGCGACGGGCAACGAGGATCAGCTCGTTGCCGATACACCAGTCGTTGGCAACGGACGCGATTGGTGCCGTGTCCAGCCACACGACCACGGGACTAAACGCAGGGCGCCTTCATGTCTTGCACTCACTACCCGGCCACTGGCTTGCCGATGTTCCGTTCCGTCGCGCACTTATAGGACTTGCGGATCAACGAGGTTCCTCGTGGTGGCCATGGGGCCTAGACGCTATGATTATCCTAGCGGTACGACAGTCCAGTCGAACTTACCGATCCCCGGATTTGGAGCAGCATTGGCGACCGCTGAACAATTGAAGGCACTGCTCCGTAGTCATGCCGATGGCGACGATGATCGGTTCCGATCAATCGCCATGCAGATCGCTTCGCACGCCTCTCGTAAGGGTAACACGCAGCTAGCTCAAGAACTCAAGACGCTGGTCGACGACCTGCAACGTGTCCAATCGGCTGCGGCTGGCCCTCGGGCAGTTCCCATTGCTAGGCCCGCCGGTGAGTTGACGGGTCTCGTGGAGGCGTCCTATCCGACAACCCGACTTTCGGACATGGTGTTGCCCGGTTCCATTACCAATCGCCTTACAGAGGTGGTGCGACAATACAAGCAGAGGGATCGGCTACGCTCCCATGGACTTACGCCGAAGCGAAGGTTGCTGCTAATCGGAGCCCCCGGCTGCGGCAAAACGATGACCGCTTCGGCCATAGCGGGTGAGTGCAAGTTGCCCCTAATGTTCGTTCAGCTTCACAGCCTGATTACACGATATATGGGCGAGACCGCAGCCAAGCTTCACCTCGTCTTTGAGGCCATGGGGAGGGCTCCGGGCGTTTACCTCTTTGACGAGTTCGATGCGATCGGTGCGACTCGTGCAGCACGGAACGACGTTGGAGAGATTCGCCGCGTCCTCAATTCGTTCCTTCAGCTACTAGAGCGTGATGACTCGGACAGCATCGTCGTCGCCGCTACGAACTTCGTCGGAATGCTTGACGAAGCCCTGTTCCGTCGTTTTGATGACGTCATCGAGTACGGCTTGGCCACGGGGCCGATGATTCGGACCTTGATCGAGAACCGGCTTGGCAGCTTTAACATCTCTGGTCTGAAGTGGAACGCGATAGCGAGGGCGGCGCGCGGGTTGAGCCACGCGGATATCGCGCGAGCATGTGACGAGGCGGCGAAACAAGCGGTCATGAGCGACTCTCGCGAAATTGACCCAGCCTTGTTGGCCGCCGCACTGCTTACGCGTCAGGCGATGCACAAGACACGGACTCAGGGTCGGGGTAGGTAATGAGCGAGAAGTCGCACCTTCGGATTGCTGCAAAGCCTGATACACGTCGCTACAAGTACGCCGGGGGCGGAGGAGGCGTAGAGTTCAAGCTGCCCCCACGCGATCGTTTAACACACGCTGCCAAACTTGAAGGCGAACTCTTTCAGGCTTCTGTTGCAGCACGTCAGGCTAGCGAGGAACAAGGCATCGAAGGCGGCGCCAAAGCGTTCGTTTACACGTTTCGCAGCGAGCCCGGCCACAAGCTTATGCTCAGCAGCCTCGAACGTCCTGCTCAAGGCATTGAGCTTCAGAGCGTCAAGAACGACGGTGATGTTGAGGTTGCCACGATCCGAGTTCAAACCGGGCAGCTGCGAGTCTTCTTCAATTTGATAAAAGCTTATAAGAGGAAAGCGTCTAAAAGCGGCAACTATCGCAATAAGAACCTGATCGAAAGCATCAGCAACATTAGCCTCGCTGCCCTGCGGGATCTATGGCAAGATCCCTCCGCGTTCCCGGCGCCCAACGAGCAGGTCTGGTGGGAAGTTTGGATTCGGCTCGGTCCAGGCGGGGCCAGTGGCACGTTTAGCCGTTTCAGGAGCCAACTTGTGGCTGCGGGTCTTCGGACCATCGATCAAAGCATTTCATTTCCCGAGCGGGTCGTCACGTTAGCTTGTGGCACTCAGGAACAGCTCAGCAGTTCGTTAGACCTTCTCGCCGAACTTGCCGAGCTTCGTCGTGCAAAGGAGTTAGCGTCAGAGTACGTGACGCTACCACCGCGCTACCAACGTGATTACATCGAAGATGCTGAGCAGAGGATTGTGAAGCCTGCCCCAGATGCACCTGCGGTCTGCTTGCTGGATACTGGTGTCAATCGCGGCCATCCGCTTTTGGCAATCGCTCTAGACGAAGACGACGTTCAAGCACTTCGCCCGGAATGGGGTAGTTCCGACCACGACAGTGGGCAGCACGGTACCGCCATGGCGGGTGTCGCGCTTTACGGTTGCCTGACTGACCTCTTTGACAGTACCGGGCCCTACGTCCTGCGGCATCGGCTCGAATCGGTCAAGCTTCTCCCTCCCGTAGGTAGCAACGAACCCGACCTGTACGGCGCTTTGACACAGGAGGCGGTCGCCAGAGCCGAGGTGCAAGCTCCTCAGCGACTGCGAAGCATCTGTCTTACGATCACGAGTGACACCGATGATAAGGCGTTGCCGTCCTCTTGGTCGGCGGCGATCGACCAGATGTGTTCGGGGCACCTCGACCAAACTAGACGCCTGATGTTCATTGCGGCAGGTAACGTCGGCAGCGAGTTCTCAACGGTCGGCTACAAGTACCACCAGTGGAACTGCGAATGCGGAGGACTCGAAGATCCCGGGCAATCTTGGAACGCGGTCACCGTAGGTGCGATTACCGAGAAAGCGTTCGTCAAGGACCCGGATTACCGGGACTGGCAGGTCATGGCCGAAAGCGGTGACCTGGCTCCTGCCAGTCGCACCTCGTTAGCATGGCCTGAGCAACTGCACCGAGGTTGGCCGTTGAAGCCAGACCTCGTGCTGGAGGGCGGGAACTATATCGAGAAAGACGGCGATCGGACGAGCCTTGACGATCTGTCAGTGCTGACCACAGTGATGAAATCCGATGGAAAACGTCTCGCGACAACCGGTGACACGAGCGCGGCTACGGCAGCGGGTGCCCGGCTCGGGGCGATCATCGCGAGCCACTATCCCCGCTACTGGCCAGAAACGATTCGCGCGCTGCTCGTACATTCGGCAAGGTGGACAGACGCAATGAGGACTCGTTTCCCGGGTTCGGCTCGCGCTAGCGTGCAACAGCGACTTCGCTGTTACGGCTACGGCATTCCGCGACTGTCGAAGGCGTTGTGGAGCGCCGAACATTCAGTCACGATGATCTTCGAAGGCGATTTACAGCCCTACACGAAGGTCGGCGACGATGTGCAGACGAATGAGATGCACATCCACCAGCTTCCATGGCCGCGTGAGGCGTTGCTGGGTCTGGGGGACACGCAGCTTTCGATGCGAGTAACTCTATCCTACTTTGTCGAACCTAGCCCGGGTCGGATCGGCTGGCAGAAACGTCATCGATATCAATCACACGGTTTACGCTTCGACGTCATTCGCCCACTGGAGAACGAGTTCGAATTCCGGCAACGAATCTCACGTAATTAATGGGATGAGGCAGCTGGGCGACCGAAGCCTGTCGGCGAAAGCCGTAACTGGGTCGTCGGCGAGAATGGCCGGACACACGGCTCTCTCCATTCGGACTGGTGGGAAGGTTCAGCGGCGGAACTGGCAGATTCAAACCGGTTGGCCGTTTATCCTGTGACCGGGTGGTGGAAAGAACGGCCGCACCTCGAACAGTGGACGAGTCGGGCGAGGTACAGCTTGGTCGTTACGATCGAGACACCGAAAGCGGACGTGAATCTATACGCGCTTATCGAGGCTGAGACGGCGATTTCCACGGAAGTAGGCGTCGAAATGGACCTCAGTTAGCACACCCTCGTATTCATAGATTTCGCTGTATCCACATTCAACTTGCTGTCCCGCCCCACATCGAGCAATGTCCCGCCAGCGCCCGGCAGCGTGCCGCGCGCAACAAAATGGCCTCGCGGTGTTACAAGCACCCGAGGCCGTGGCCATCGCTTTCTGAGGAGCGACGACATGCCAGAGCATACCGAAGAGTCCTCGTCTCCCGTTGCCTTGCTTGGCTCATAAATCGGGTCGCGGAACCCGCAGCGTTCGGAGCGTCTTGCGTGCCCATCCCGCTGCG
Organism: Tepidisphaeraceae bacterium; assembly: GCA_035998445.1. NCBI lineage: Bacteria > Pseudomonadati > Planctomycetota > Phycisphaerae > Tepidisphaerales > Tepidisphaeraceae > Tepidisphaeraceae bacterium. The sequence goes on from DASYHQ010000024.1 coordinate 6,563, forward strand.
TGTAATAGGGAACTCGCAATCCAAGGCTTGCCACGCGCACGTACACCCAGGCCGCCGTCGTCAACTTTATCTGGAATATCCTTACGCGAGGTCATTATGCCAACGCGAAACTTTCTGTACCCCATCCGCCGGTGCTTCAATCTGCAATTTGCCTGCGTGCTGTTGGCGCTGCTGATTGGTCCCATGTCGTCCGTGTTCGGTGAGGAGGTGGGTGAGCTCACGATCCGCGACCTGTTGCCGTTGGACGCGGCGGAGCGCCAGCGGTTGCGGCTGATCGTCGCTGGCGACCCGGACGCCGGCGCGCTGTTCGATCGGCGAGCGGCCGAGGCACGAAGGCTGCTCGACGCGACGCCCAGGCCGCTGGCGAAGATCGAGTACGAGGGGCTCGTGAACACCGACCCGCGCCGTGTGCGGACGGTCGAGCACCTGGCGGACATGGACGCGCTGGCGGCGATGTTCGAGTGGTGGCAGGCGTCTGACGACGCGCGGGCCGCAGCCAAATGTGTCGAATACGTTGCCGCGTGGACGGCGACGTACACGCCGACCGGCAATGACGTCAACGACAACAAGCTCCTGCCGGTCATCATCGCCGGCAGTGCCCTGCGCGGCCGGATGACCGACGCGCAGGCCACGCAGTTTCAAACTTGGTTGAACGAGATGGGCCGCAAGCATCGTGCGGCCGCCCGGGAGCAAACGGAACGCCGTACGAACCGCTATACGAAGCGCCTGCGCCTGATGGCGCTGGTCGCCCTGTCGCTGGACGACCGCGACCTGCTGCGCGACGTGCGGGTGGGCTTCGAGCAGTTCGTGACGACCGGCCTGTACCCCGATGGCACCAGCGAGGACCTGAAGCGGCGCGACACGCTCACGTATCACAGCAGCGCGCTGGCCCCGCTGCTGGACATCGCGACGTTCGCCCGTGGGGACGACCGAGACTGGTATCGCTGGGAATCGCCCACCGGCAGTTCGGTGAAGAAAAGCTTGGACTACCTCGTTCCTTACGCCGACGGCACCCTGACGCGGCAGGAGTGGGTCAACACGACCGTCGACCTCGACCGTCGCCGCGCGGCGGCTGGGTTGTCGGCGTATCAACCGGGCAAATTGTTCGACCCGCAGGACGCGCTGGACGAGTTGGAGCAGGCGTCCTACTTCGATCCCAACCTTCTACCGCTGGTGGCCAAGCTGGCGGGTTCGCCGTCTACCCGGTTCCCGACGTGGAGGACCCTCGTTCAAGCCGCGGCCCGCCCGGAGCCGCAGATCGAGAAGTGATGATACCCCCATGCGCATCAGCGACTAACGTAGGGCAAATGTACTCTTCCTGGCAAACCATTCACAATGGTGCTGTACTGGTAGTAGACCGAACGGTGGCTGGACACGCTCACAGCACGATTGATTCGGTGACCCGTCTCCAATCCAAACGTAAGTTCATGCTGCTTCGGTCGATGAAAGGCTGGGTTGGGTGGTCGATGTTCGAGTGGTAAGTATATTTTCAGAAAAGGATTATGATTACCGGAATGGCGGGGTGTGGGACCTCTGAAGCAGCGTCGGCGGAAGGGATATACCGTTTATAGACTGAAAATGTACGATCGGTTTGCTTTTAGTCTAGGATGTTGTATGGTGTCGTTGTGTAGTCGGCGCCAAGTATGACCTCGTGGGGCACGCAATGCCGTTGCAAACTGATAACGACATTATTACGGGTGAGACCGCGGGGGGGCGAGCGTTGCGGTCGTTGCGCCGCTGGATTGAGGAAGGGTTGTTTGTGCCTGGCGGTCGCGTGCCGTCCGAAGAGGCGCTGTCCCAGCGGTTGGGGGTTGCGCGGATGACCGTGCGGGGGGCGTTAAGGCAACTCGAGTCAGAGGGACTGGTGCGGGTCGAAGGGCGGGGGCGGGTTCTCACCGACAAGGCCGGGCCGGTAGAGGTGCGGGGGATCATGGGCGACACGATCGCCATTCTCGCCGATCCTCCGTCGCCGGACGCGCCTCTGCGGCCGCAGCCGGGCTTCAGTCATCATATTAGTCTTGGTGCCGTCGAGGCGATCCGCGGTGCAGAGTTGCACGCCCTGACGTTGCAGCCCAACCGTTTGGACGGCGCGCGCCTGCGTCGCCTGCTGCACGAGCGCCCGCGCGGGGTGATCGCTTTTCGCTATGACGGCGGGTCGATGGCCCGTCGAGACGTGCTGAGCGCAGTGGTGGCCGCGGGTGTGCCTGCGGTTGTGTACGGGCACGATCCATCGGTCGACGAGTTCGACACGGTCAGTTCCGACCACGAGTCGGGCGAGTATCAGTTGACGCGATTCCTGATCGGTCGGGGTTGCCGCCGAATACTTCGATGTTGGGACTCTCCCGATACGCCGGGCCGGCTGGCTTGGGTCGCGCGCCGGGATGCTGGTTACGAGCGGGCGATGCGGGAAGCGCGACTCGATGTGTTGCCGCCACTGGGCTTTTCCAGGTCGCCCGATTACGGGATCGAATCGCTGCGCCACCGGTTCGAGACCACCAAGCGCCTTTTGGCGGGGTATCTGGCGGATCACCTCCTGGGGCCCAATCCGGTGGACGCGCTGATGGTGCTGACCGATGCGCAGGTCCTGCCTGTGGCCGCGGCCTGCCGCGTGCTCGGGAAGGATCCGCGTCGCGACGTGACGATCGTGGGCTACGACAACTATTGGTCTGGTGCCGCAGAGCGTGAGTGGGAGCCGACGGTCCCCGCGGCGACGGTCGACAAACTGAACCCGAAGATCGGTCGCGCCCTAGTGGACATGATTCTGGCCCGCGGACGTGGTGAACTGCCGGCGGGACCGCAGCACGCGCTGGTCGAGCCCGAGTTGGTGGTGGTCGAACCGGCGGCGGGAGACCGGACGGCTTGACGATCGCATTCGGACGGCGACCGGCTTGCTGGCCGCCAGTGCCCGTGGCGCCGTCATTTGAGTCCGGCTGGTTCCCTCGGCCCTCGCTCCGTGTCGAACATGTCGGACTGTGGGCATTAGTTATTTTTGATAGCCTCACCCATCAAATTGGGTGCGGCAAAGAACGAACCTCGGCCGATCTCACGGCTCGCGCGGCACGTCCTGCCGGTCCAACGGGTCCGGCTACTTGATAACGTCGGAAGGAGACACGTCATGTCACGCACCCCTACCTCGGAACATCGTCACGGCTTTACGCTCGTGGAACTGCTCGTCGTCATCGGTATTATCGCCTTGCTCATAAGCATTTTGCTTCCCGCGATGAACAAGGCGCGCATATCGGCCAGATTGTTGGTCTGCCAGTCCAACGCTCGGCAGATCGGGGTCGCGCTGCAGGCTTACGCGAGCGAACACCGGGGGTTCTTCCCTGCGGCACGCGGGCAGGATTACGAGCCTGTGCCGGGCGGTGAAGGCTACTCCTATAAGGGCACGGGCTGGGACGAGGCGATCGCCGGCAATCTCGGGACCCGCGTAACTTGGAACGTAAACGCGGCGCCACCGATCGGCGACGCCATGCGGGTCTGGCAGTGCCCGTTCGACGAGGAGCGTGGGTCGGCGCAGGGTGCGTCGCAGCGACGGTCGTACTGGTTGAACACCGGGAACCGGGCCGCGACGGCCAACACGAGCTCGCCGGCATGGGACGCCGACGAGGCGATCAACTCCGTGCGGATAAAGCCGTCGGGCTCCCGGATGTCGGGTCGCAGCGACATCGCCATTCTCGGCTGTCGCCGCAGCACGGCCGCCAGCATCTCCAACACCTTCGGCTACAACGCCAACAACCAGCCCGCCGAAAACTGGCCGTCGGAGAAGGGGAGCGCGACGGCACTGGCCTCCATGCACCCGCTCAAGGTCCCGAGCCGGTCACTCCTGTTTCTCGACGGACGGGTGACGGTGATCAGGTGGGACGAGTTCGGCGGCTCGAGTGCCCGCCAGGTCTACATGATGTACGACCACCCGGGATGGAATGACGGTAAGTAGACGTCGCTCCCGCTCGAGGTTGGGCTGATCACATGAGGACTATCCGCAGATGCCCGGTGAGGTTCCCGCGGCGTATGCCTGGGGACCGTTCGAGGAGTGAACCGGAAGTCAGCTTGTTCTATAGCGGCATATCGTGTGCGGCGTCCGCCAACGCTCTCCACTAAGTCTGAGCGAGCCGCTCGATCCCGTGCCCCGTCGACCGTGAATCTGATCTTGCCGCTCGCGCGCATCGTCATGCGTCGTGTGGCATCTGGAGAAGGCATGCAAAGTTACAATCATACCAAGTTCGGTTTTCTCGGTGTCGTCCTGGCCACCTCCGTCGCGGGCAACGCCCTGGGTGCCGACGCTCCACCGATCGCCGATGCCCTGCGGCCGCTGAACATCGAGGAGGTGAGTTCGCCGGGGGAGATGCGGAGCGGGTACGCCTGGCAGAAGGTCTTCTGGGAGAACTACGACCCGAAGGCGCTCGCCGACGCGAAACGGCGGAACCTCGGGAAGCGCGGCGAGACGCCTTACGTCGACGCGGGATTGATGCAATGGGTGGGCGCCTTCTATGGGCAGGCCCAGAAGGAGGCGGCAGCCAAGCCCGACGACTGGGCGGCAGACTTCGTGAAGTGGATCGACGCGCGGCCGCACTACCAGGCGCGGCGTGCCAACGGTGAGCTGGTCGCGCGCGGCTGGGTGTCGCCAGCGATGCCGCTCGATGAGCAGGACTGGCCCGAGGGGGTGAAGAACGCCACCTTCGCCGACTGGTCCGCCGCTAGGCTGACCGACTTCTCGAGCCGTGGCGGCTTCAACGCCTTCAGCCTCGCCGACGGTTGGAACGGCATTCCCAATGGGGACGCATTCGTCGCCGACTTCAACCCGCGGGTCGTCGCCGCGTTCGCCGAGAAGAACGGGCTGTCGATCCCGACCGGATCGGTCGAGGAGCAGGCGGCGTACATCCGCCAGCACCACATGACCCTCTGGGTCGACTACATGGCCAACTCGTGGGCGACGTGGATGCAGCGCATGATCGACCTGCATGCGCAGAAGACGGACGGCGAGCAGCTGCTCTTCATCTTCCAGACCGCGCACAACGCGATCGCCGCCGACCGCAGTCGCGGCATGGACCTCCGGCTTCTTACCGAGAAGATTGGCCAAGCGCACATCCTGCCGCGCATCGAACTGCAGGCCGAGCCGGAGCGCGGCCTGAAGGACATCTCGATCGCCACGCCCCGCATGGCGCTCTTTGCCGCGCGCGAGCCGGACCTGCTGGCCGGCGTGCAGATATCGTCGCCGGAGCGCGACCCGAACCCGGTCACCTACCACAAGGGCGAGAAGATGTCGACGGCCATCGACAAGCGGTCGGGCCTGACGTTCGCCAGCGACGAGGAACGCTCCGAGTTCATGTACAAGTTTACCAAGCAACACTGGCTGGGCGTGATGTGGGCGCACGTCGCGACGCGCGACGGAGACGTGCGGCGTGCCGCAGCGAGTTGGCACGGCAATCACGGCAACAAGGGCCGCGCGCCGAAGAACGTCAACGACCTGGTCATGGCCCGCGTGCCGAGCGCTCCCTTCGGCCCTGCGGTGTACTGGTCGGTGGCGATCGAGAAGGCGCTGGAGGAGGACGCGAAGACGTCGCGGTTCGACTTTGACATCCAGAAGTTCGCCGACCGCGGTTACACGCCGGCCTTCGGCGTGAGCGATGTGGCGCTGGACAACATGAAGGTCGCCCCCTCCGCCTTCATCTCCTCCCATCTGGATCTGATTCCCGCCGAGGAGCGGAAGCAGATCGAGGCCATCGCGCCGTTGCTCGACTACGAGAAGGCCGACCGCGTCCCGATGCCGATGCGCGTCGAGGGGGCCACGGGGTTCGGCTTCGTCGACCAGAACGGCAAGACGATCCTCGTGGTCGCCCGCCCGCAGTCGCAGTGGAAGGACCGCGTGAGCGGCGACATCACGATCCAGTTCGAGGGCGTCGCCGATGGCAATTACACCGCCCGCGAGCTGATCGACGGCAACGAGACGCTGAGCTTCGTGGTCAGCAATGGCCGCGGCAGCGTCACGCTCCCGCTCGAACACTGGGACAGCCGCGTGTTCGAGACCGACCTACCGGCACCGACGGCCCGATAACGTGAAACATCACGCCCGCGACGCGGCTGGCACCGTGTGGTGTCGGTGCCGCAGGCGGCCAGGTCTTTACGCGCTCGCGTTGTGATCGCAGCGCGACGCCCGCACGTTGACGCCGTTGTCGATGGGCGGGATTCCGATCCCCAGACTCGAAGGAGAAATTTGCATGTGGAAGAACAACGCAGGTTTGTGTCGAACCGTTCTCATGTCAGCTGCGGTCGTGGCTGCCGTCCCGGTCATGGGTGAAGCTGCCGTCATTCCGATCAGCGGGAACACCGCCGATGCGGCGCCGCGGTCCAACAACTCCGTCATCGACGCTACCAACGCCACCTTCTTCGTCGGCCATGGCAGCGATAACAACGTCGGGTCGCCGGTGTTCGTCTTCCAGCTGCCGGCGCTGCCTGCTGGCGAGGGCGTAACGTCGGCTGTGTTTGACGGTCGCTACTCTGCGGATGATTCGGAAGACCTACGGGTCGATCTCTACGCTCTGGCGGTCCGGAGTTCAGCGACGGTCCTCGCGAGCGACTTCGGAGAGGGCGAGACGCCGGCCGGGCCGGTGGGGCAGACGAAGATCGCCGACGACTTCGTGACCGGGTCAACCTCCCAAGGCCGGCTCACCACGAACGCATCCCAGTCCCTCGTGCTCGGCGGCTTTCTCGCGGCCAACTATTCTGCAGGCGAATACCTGTTCGTCCGTCTGACGCCGGTCAACCCGGATAGGGACGGCACCAACGACCGGTACCGTTTCAACACCGCCAACGATCCGGATCTTGGTGATCAGCCGATCCTGACGTTGACCACGGCGGAGGCGGTCGTTCCCGAGCCGACGTCCTTTGCGCTGGCCGCAGCTGGCGCGGGATTGCTCATGGTTCGGCGACGCCGGTAATACGTCCTCCTCGGTGGGGGCCCGTGTAAACACGAGCCGCCGCCTTTGCACAGGTCGGTGTGGGCGCGCGATCTCCTGCCGCACACCGTCGTCAGATCACCGGAGGGCATTCGATGCCGAACGTCTCCACTCTCGAACGGTCCGGCGTTATGCGGTTGTCTGCCGGCTTATGCATGCTCGCACTGTGGGCCTGTGGCGGATCGGTCGCGTTGGGTCAAGTGGTGCCCAATCCTCAATCGCCTCCGCTGCTGAGCGACATCCGGTTTGACGGTCGCGGCGGTGGGGGCCTGGGGCCGAGGAAGCTCCACTGGGACGACGACACGGGGTTCGGCGATCCGTCGGTCGGCTCCGCCAACCGCCGGTGGAACCTGCAGCAGATGGCGAGCACCGGCCGCATCCCGTTTATGGGCATGATCCGCTGGACCTCGACCTATCACGACAGCAGGCCGAGCGGCCCGGAAACCAGCCAACCCTCGATGGTGGCGTGGCATGGCTGGCTGACGGATCGCAAGCCTCTCTGGTCCATCAAGAATGATGGAAGTCAGTTCACCGAAGGCACGCGCGAGCGGGGCCACGTCAGTCCTGCCATGCCGTTGAACCAGGCCGACTGGCTCGGTGGACAGCCCACGACGTACGGCGAATGGACGAGCGCGCGCCTCTCGCAGCACATGGTAAACCAGGGGCTGCGGGGCCTGAGCGTGGCGGACTACTACGACAGCATTCCGCACGGCACCACGAGCACGCTCGACTTCAACCTTGGCATAATCGACCGCTTCGAACAGTTACACGGCGTGACGGTGCCCGGGGCAACCTCGGCGCAGCGGGCGACGTACATCCGGAGCGCGCACAACAAGTTGTTCGCGCAGTGGAACGACTTCTGGGGCAAGGAGTACGCCCAGATGTGGGGCGGCACGCTACGTCGGGTCAAGGCGGCGACGGGCGACCCCGTGGCGTTTCAAATGCAAGTGGTTCACCTGCCCGGACAGGCCCGCGACAACGGGGTGGACTTCCGGCAGATCCATTCGCAGATGTCGGGCGTCGCCGACTGGACCTTCGTGTCGGTCGAACTCCAGGGCGATCACGTACGAAACCTCAAGCGGTCATTCGAGACCGCGCCGCGGCTCGGGATGCACGCCGCCTACGAGCCGGATCTGAAGATGAGCATGATCATGAGCGCGCCCAGCTCGCTCACCACCCACAATAGCAAGGACGCGTTCTGGGCGAGCGTCGACCGAACGAGCGCCAACGAGGGGCTGAAGCTAAGCTTGGACCAGAAAGTTGAGTATGGCCAAAAGTACCTAAAGGAGGGCTGGCTCAGCGCCGGGTGGACCCACGTCGCCGGACGCAACGGTGACGCGCGGCGGGCGGTGCAGGGCGTGCAGCGCCATTACCATGACAACGGGCGCGTGCCAGACGCGGTGTGGAACCTGTTTCAGGACGTGCGTCCCGTCAAGCCGTTCGGGGCTGCCGTCTACTACTCCGAGGAGGTGCAGCGCTCGTTCGAGAACGATCGCATGAACTGGACGCTGCACGACCAGGTGCGAGTCGCCGGGAAGAACGGCTTCATGCCCGGCTACTTCGTCAGCGATGCGGCCCTGGCAAGCCTCGACGGCGACTCGCATCCCACCGCGTGGATCACGAGTGGCCTTGAGCGAATGCCCGCCGCGGAGCGTGCGCGCCTTGAGGCCATCGCGCCGATCTATACCCCCGCTCAGTGGGATCTGGTCGATGCGCCGATCCGCTTCAGCCAGGGGGCGAGCGGCTTTGCCTTCATCGACCAAGAGGGGCGCCTCGTGGTGTTAGCCAATCGCACGGACGTCAACAATCAGGCAACCGGAATGGACAGCCGCACGGTCACGGTCACCCTCTCGGTCGATCCGGCCTTTACCGGCGAGGGCAGCGTCGCGACCGACCTGCTCGGTTTCGACGCTACGTATAACCCGTACGACCAACTCAGCTTCGAGTTCCTGTTGAGGGACGGAAGGGGTTCCTTCGAGTTCGAGTTGGACCGCTGGGACACCCGCGTCTTTGCGGTGAGCCTCGTGCCCGAGCCGTCGCTCGTGTTGCTTCCGGTGCTGTGCGGAGCGGCCATGTTGTGCCGCCACCGCCGCCGCGCGCTTTGAGGCGACCGTGTCACTTTCGAGGGCCAGCGCAATCGCTGCTGCGCGGTGTTGCCGCACAGTCGTAGAGGCCGATCGCGGTGCGGCCAACGGTCCTGCCACTTCGGTCCGAAATCGGTAGCGCTGCACGCGTGTGCAGCCATCGGGCCGGCCACTGATCCGTTCTGGTCATATCTACGATACGGAGGATACCGATCATGTCTTTCGCCCCACGATTCGCGTCCATCGCCAGCCTGTTCGGTTCGTCGGCCACCGTTGCCTCGGCGACGCTCGATGCCACGCGCGCCGGCACGTCCCACGCGGCGCGTCCTTTTGCGGTCGAGCGCTTGGAAGAGCGCGTGCTTTTCGCGTTGCCGACGGGCTGGTCGGTGGCGGACGTCGGCGTCGATGGTATGACCGTCGCCGCCGACTACGCCGATGGCACGTTCACCGTGGCCAGCAACGCCCGGACGTTGGCGCCCAACCAGACGAGCGAGAACTTCCGCTTCGTCTACCAAGAGCGGACCGGCAACTTCGAGATCGTCGGCCGCCTCGACACGCTCTCGCCGACCAAGTCGGACTCGGCCCGGTTCGGGCTGATGGTCCGCGAGACGCTCGCCGCCGACAGCCGCTATGCCTTCACGTTCCACCGTGGCCGCGACGGCAACACGATCGTCCGCGACGCCCCGGGCGGCCCGTCAAGGGAGATCAAGTACTTCAACACCACCGATCAGACGAGCGTTGAACTCAACGGCCCCAACTGGTTCCGCATCATGCGATGGGGTGACCACGTCAGCATCTACCGCTCCGACCACCCTGGGAACTGGGGGCGGCCCGCCAGCGCAATCCAGCTAACGGACATGAGCAGCACGATCCACCTCGGGCTCGCCGTCGGCTCCACGCACTCCAGCGCCACCACTGTCACGGGCACCGCCAGTGACGTGACGGTCAGCGAGCTCAGGCCCCAGCACAAGACGTCCTGGCTTGGCAACACGTGGGAGGGGGCGAACCGGCAGGTGCCGATGAACCTAAGGTCGATGTACGTCGATCCCGCCACGGGCACAATTTACACCGCCGGCGGCCCCGACGAGCAGGGGCCCGAGGGCGTCGTGATGGACACCGACGGCAAGTGGAAGGCGAGCCTGTACGTCACCGGCAAGTCGATCGGCGTCGGCGACGGCCGCCTGTACGTGGACCGGAACTGGACCAGCAATGGCGTCACGCATTACGGCATCCGTCGCTTCGATCCCGACGGCAGCAAAGCCAACTTCACCGGGGCGAGCGACGGCAACTTCCTGCCCGTCTCCACCACCGGCAAGGTGCGCGGGGTCGCCGTCAGCGAGTCGGCGGACGAGCTTTACCTCAGTACGTACTCCGACTCGCTCGGGGACACGGGGACCATCCACGTCTTCGACACCAACAACCTCGCCGCCGGGGCCAAGCGCACGTTCGCCGTCGCCCGGCCGGCGCAGCTCGCCCTCGACGCGGGCGGGAATCTCTGGGTCACGCAGACGGGCGACGCCGCCAGCGCGCCGCGCGTACTCCGGTACTCGGCAACCGGGACGCTCCAGCGGACTGTCAACGGACCGTCGGGGTGGAACCCGCGCGGACTGACCTTCGACGCCGGCAACGGCCGGCTGCTCGTGGCCGACTCGGGGCCCGACCAGAACGTCAAGATCTACAACAGCGCCACGCTCGGCTCGTCGACGATCAGCTCCGCATCGAGCACGTTCGGCGACACCGGCGGGGTCTTCGGCGGCGCCACGCCTGGCGCGTGGGGCCCGAAGAAGCTGTGGTTCCCCTACGCCGTCGGCGTCGACAACGCCGGGGCGATCTACGTCGGCGGTGGCGGGACCGGTTTCGACGCGAACGACCTCAAGGACGGCAGCGAGATCCGCAAGTTCGCGTCCACGTCGGCCAGCACGCCCACTTGGGCGCGGTATGGGCTGGAAGGGATGACCAACGCCCACGTCGACCCGGCGGCGGACACGAACGCCCACTCGCCCCTGCACCGCTACAGCCTCAACTACGCCAACACCGCCCCGGGCGGCGAGTGGGGCGGCCGCTACCAGGCGGTCACGCTCGACCCGTTCCGCTACCCGCACGATCCCCGGATCGGGAGCAACAACGAAGACCTCGGCGGCGGCGTGCAGGTCGTCAACAAGGGCGGCGCCAAGTTCCTCTTCGCCTACTCGCAGGGATGGAACGGCGGCCAGAAACTCTCCGCCTACCGCTTCGACGGCGAGATCGCGGTGCCGATGAGCCTCTTCTACGGCGACGCCCCCGACGACGTGAGCAAGTGGCCCTTCAACCGTGCCAACGTCGCGGCGGAGAAGACGTCGATCCTGTGGCAGGACGACGGCGACGGCCAGATGGAGGCCGGCGAGTACACCGACATCAGCGCCGTGCTGACGTACACGAAGTACAACGCGCAATGGTTCGTCGACGGCAACGCCGACGTCTGGTTTTACCATGGCGGGCGCGCGATGGAGCGTTGGGTCTCGACGCTCACCGCCGACGGCCGGCTCACGTACGCCCTCGACCCAGTCGCCTACAGTCGGCCCGCCGAGGTGGACTCGATCTACGGGCGGTCAGTGTTCTACGACGCGGCCAACGACCGCATGTACTTCCTGGCCAGCACCAAGCTCCGGCCCGACAAGACCAACCCAGCGTACATCAGCGCGCACAACACCGAGCTCATGCGCTACGACGGCTGGCTCACCGGCTCGCCCGCCCTCGCGTGGCGTGCCGAGATGCCGACGCGCGAACTCAAGGGACGGTTTGTCAACGGGCACGAAGTCGACGTCCCGGCACAGGTATCGGTGGCCGGCGGCTACGTGTTCGTCGCCAACCAGCCCGGGTACATCACGGCCTTCAGCAACGAGACCGGCGCCCGCGTCTCGGTCATCGCGCCGGGGCCAGAGGTGGGCGAGTCCACGGGCCTGTACGACACGGCCCGCGCCATCAACGCCCACCAGCGGTCCAACGGCGAGTACGTCCTGCTCGCTGAGGAGAACGAGTGGGGCAAGGTCATGCTCTACCGTGATGCCGGCCTGCCGCCCTCCACGCCCGACACGCTCGTCCCCAAAGCGGTTTCGTCCACCCGCATCGACCTCACCTGGACGGACCGGTCGACCGTGGAGGGCGGGTTTAAGGTCGAGCGGGCCACCGACCCGCTGGGCCTCTGGAAACAGGTGGGCGCGAACGTCGCGGCGTCGTCGGGTGGCGCTGGGGGCACGGTGAGCTTCTCGGACACCACCGTCGCGGCTGGGCAGACCTACTACTACCGCGTCCGCGCGTACGGCAGCACGTCCGGCGACGCAATGGCGTCGGTCCCGGTGGGGGTGACGAGCCCCCCGACCTCCTCCGCGTTCTCGTCCGTGAAGGTCAACTTCCAGCCTGACGTCAAATCCGACGCCTCGGGCAACGCGACGACGGTCGAGGTGCCGACCGGGTTCTTGGCCGACAACGGACTGTTCTACGGCGACCGCGGCAACGGATACACCTACGGTTGGGACAGCAGCCAGCCGCGGTACTACGCGGTCGACGAGGACAGCGCCAACGCGCCTGACCAGCAGCGGGACACGCTGATCTCCCTGCACACGGCGCCAGGCCGGCGGTGGGAAATGGCGGTGCCCAACGGCATTTACCGCGTCCGCATCGTCGGCGGCGACCCCCGCGCCTCGGGCACCAGCACGTACAAGGTCGCCGCCGAGGGTACGCTCGTTTTGGATGGCACCGTCACCAGCACCAACAGGTACCTCGACGCCACGCGGGACGTGACGGTGACCGACGGCATGCTCACCGTCACCGCCGCCGCTGGCGACGGCAACAACTCCAAGATCAACTTCATCGAGGTGACCCAGGTGATGACGCAGGCGCGTCATCAAGCCGAGGACGCGACGCTCGCCGGCGGCGCCGTCGTCGCGAGCAACCACGCCGGGGCCGAGGGCACGTTCGTTGACTTCCCCACCAACGGCGGCACGGCGACGTGGTCCAACGTCAGCGCTGCCACCGCGGGCAGCTACACGCTGAAGTTCCGCTACGCCAACGGCGGCTCGTCGGGCGCCCGCACGGCAGGGCTGAGCGTCAACGGCTCGTCGATTGCCGGGGGTGTTACGTTCGCTTCAACCGGGTCGTGGAGCACGTGGACGACCGTGAGTATCACCGTCAACCTGCTCGCCGCCAGTAACTCGATCGTCCTCTCCAGCATCGGACAGGATGCCGGCAACGTCGACTGGCTGGAGGTCGTGCCGGCATAAGGGCGCTACCTGAGCGACCGTGCATCGTGCCGATAGTCGAAGAATGGGACCGGCCCCACCGCCCGGCCCGCGAAAACGGAGATTTGATGACCGTCATACGTACCCTCCCCTGTGTTGCCATGATGGCTTTCGCGTTGCTAACTGCGTCGCCGGCGGGCGCGCAGATGAAGCAGGCGCTGCCTCAGGCGAAAGGCTATTTCGAGCAGTTCGACCTGAAGAAAGATGCGAAGCTGTCTTATAAGGTCGCTCTCATCGGTCAGAGCGCGCCGGCGAACGTGTTTCATCCGGGCGAGACGCCGGAGTTGGAGTTTCAGATCGAGAACACTTCGGACCGGCCGCTCGAATTGCGAGGGCACGTCGAGGTGATCCGTTATGGGCAGCACGGCACGCCGGGCGACATCTGGGTGCCGACCGTTCGCAGGATCGAGAAGGTCGGGCAGATTCCGCTGAACGTCGACGTAGCGGCTAAGGGGTTTAAGAACGTCACGTTCCGGCCGGACATTCCTGAGACCAAGGGTGGCTACGCGCTGATTTTCGACTTCGGCGAGCAAGGCCGAACGTTCGGCACGTCGCTGGTGCGCACGTTCGAGCCGAGCAGCCGTGGCGTGCAGTACGGCAAGCAGGCGCTGGACGCGCTACCGGCGGAGGTGATGAGCCGGTTGGGCTTCAACGCCGTCGGTCGCATGGGCTTCAAGTACTGGCCCGCGGGGCCTCAGCGCGAGAAGTACCTTGCCGACCTCGACCGGCAGATGCGCCAGTACCACGAGCGGGGCATCACGGTGATGGCGGAATGGGGGGTCGGGCCCAACAGTGGCGAGCACCAGCCGCTCGGCCGGCCCCGGCCGCACCTGAGCGACGAGAACGTGATGCTCGACACGAAGTCTGACATGGTCTGGCTGCCGTCGTACGACGACGACTACGAACAGTTCGTCTACGAGGTGACGGCCAAGTACGGCTGGCCGCACGGGCCGGTGACGGCCGTGGACCTCTGGAACGAGCCGTGGGAAGGCATCAGCATCAGCGGCTGGGGCGCCGACATGCTCCGCTACCGCGAGCTGTACAAGCGGACGGGCGACGCCGTCTTCCGCGCGCGGCGGGAGGCGGGCGTGGAGGTGCTGATCGGCGGCGCCGACAGCGGGTCGAACACCTGGGACAAGCTCTTTCCCGAAGGGCTCGAGGCGAGCCCGTTCTGGCCGGAGTACCTCGATTTCTGCGGCATCCACTACCAGGGCTTCGGCACGCCCGCGCTGCATCCGGAATGGGTGAACCGCAAGCACTACAACGGACGCGTCCTCATCTGGGACACCGAGAGCTGGGTCGCCAACGCCGACGACCGCTACGCCGCCGTCGTCGCCGGCAACCGGGCCGCCGGCTACGACCGCGCGCTCGGCACGCGCTGGGATTACGCGATCGCCAACGCCGAAACGGATCTGGAAATCCGAACCGACGCGGGCACGCGGAAGGTACACGGCGTCGCCGAGGCCCGGCCGCTGGCGGCGGCATACGGCGCGGTGCAGCACTTCATCGGCGACCGCGAATTCAAGGAACTGCTGTTCCACCAGAGCGTGCCATCGGTCGTCGTGTTCGACGGGTACGACGGCAACCCCGACGATGGGACCGTCGTCATCGTCGGCGACATCGCCGGCGCGTTCGGCATGCGGCCCGACCGCCCGGTGCCGGTCAACGCCCACGCCAAACCGCTCGAACCGTCCCGGCCACCGACGATGCGGATCGACGCGCGAAACGCGCCGTTCTCCCTCTACGACTTCTACGGAAACGCGCTTCCGGCCGAGGACGGCATGATAGTCGTCCCGCTGGACGAGCGAGGCTATTTCCTGCGCGCTAGCCCGGTCGAGCCTGGGTCCTTCGCCCGACTGCTGGAAGCCGTGACGTCTGCCAAGCTCGTCGGCCTCGAACCGATCGAGGTCGTTGCCCAAGATATGGTCCGGCCAATTGATCAGCGCCCGACCGTGCGGCTGCGGCTGACGAACCAGCTCGAGCGGCCGGTGACGGCGGCGCTTGACGTCAAGCTTGGCGATCTCGAAGTCGAAGCGCCGCGGGAGGTGTCGCTGGCCCCGCGCGAGCGGAAGTGGGTGGACGTGCGGGTCCGCGGTGGGCAGGCGGCGCAAAGCAACCTCTATCCGCTAATGGTGCGCCTTGATGCCGGCGACGCGGGCAAGGTCGCGCACGACGAGACGATGCGGGTGAACTGGATCAGCCGTAAGACGATCGCGGTCGACGGGGACCTGAGCGACTGGTCCGGCGCGCTGCCGCAAACAGTCGATGCGCGGGGCGAGACGGCCCAGCGGAGCTTTGAGGAGCAGACGTGGCTGCCGTTCGAGAGGTTCGACGGTGAGCAGACCGCCGACGGCGTCGCCATTGGCTACGTCGCCCACGACGACGATTACTTCTACTTCGCGGCCAAGGTGGCCGACGCCACGGAGCACCCGGGGGCGATTCGCGTCGCGACGCGCGACGACGACGCCTTCTTCTACCCGGAAGTGTCGCAGGAGTTCGACCCTGACAAGACCATCCTGACAAGAGAGATCGCTCTCGCCGGCGACGCGCGGCAATACGCGCTACAGCGGCCCGACTCGGAGGGCGGCGTCGACAAGCTTTGGCGCCCGATGGCTGCCAAGGTCGGCTTCGACCTGGCGTTGCCGACCGATCGGGCGACGCGGGTGTCAATGTACCTGCTGGACCCCGACGACCTTGCCCGTCGTCAGCAGGTCGTCGAGGTTCTCGATCCTGCCACGGGCAAGCAGTTGGCCCAGACGCGGGTCCGGAAGTTCGGCAAGGGCGTCTACGTCAACTTTGTTGCCGCCGGCGAAGTGCGGGTGGTCGTGCGGTCGACGATGTGGTGGTACCCCACCGTGGCCGGCGTCTTCCTCGATCCCGGTGACGGCCAAGCCACAGCGGGAGCCCCGCTCGCCCGTTTCACCGGCCCCGACGAAGAGACGGGCGGCAATTGGAAAGGCCGCTACGGCGAGACCGCCCACTTTCTGCCCGGCGTCGAACCCGGCGGCGCTGGCGCGTCGATGATCGCGCTGACGAAGGTGGAGGCCATGACCGAGCATCGCTGGCCGGAGAACGTCCGCCGGTTCAGCTACCGCAAGCGCCCGGAATTGCCCAGCAGTGACGGCAGCGTCCGGCTCGACAACGTGCTGATCGGCTTCAACCCGATCCCCACGGGCGAGGACGGCTGGCTCGCCCACCTCCCGGGCCGGCCGCCGAAGCTCACCGTCTACAAGAGCACCGACTACGAGTACGCGCTGAACAAGGTGGCCGACGAACACGGCGGCGGGACCGAGGTGTGGCGGCTGGAGGTGCCGGGAATGCCCCGCAAACACTTCTACCCTCGGCAGCCCGCTCACGCGAAGGACGGACCGGTCAGCGCGGCCAGGCTCGCCATCGCGCACGACGGTGGCACGCGCTACGTCGAGGCGGCCATTCCCTGGGCCGAGATCCCGCACGTCCGCGAGCGGATGCAGCGCAGTGAGCCCCTGAAGTTCAGCTTCCGCGTCAACAACGACGCGGGCGGGCCGGACATGGAGCTGTCGATGCGGCGCAGCATCGCCGAGGGGATGAGTCGTTCGTTTCACCCCGACTGGGCGACGCACTGGCCCAACGAGTTGGAGTTCGGCTGGGAGCCCGCCCGCTGATTCGGTCCCACGGGCCGCGGGACCGGCGTAAGCTTGGCGTGAACGATCGGATGAGGCGGATGCAGAGCGACGACATGACCGACGATCTTGGGACGCTGGAGCGGGGCATGGCGATAACCATGGCCCGGTCGGTCGAACTGTCGGCTGTGCTTCGGCGCGACGACGCGGGCGACGTGCTGACGTTCGACCTTCGCCATGAAGGTCGGACGTTCGCCCGCGGGCGGTTCGTGCCCCAGGGAAGGGTGGTGGGGCACGCGACCCGGCGGCGGTCGCGCGGCGGGCTTCGGTTGCGCCTGCGCATACAGGACGAAGGCAGCACCGCGCACTGGTCCATTGCCTTTGTCTCAACCGCGCTGGGCGATCGCGAGGCGGGCGTGGGGCTCGTACAGGTCGTCGAGCGGGCGCGGGCACGCGCGGCTCAGTGGGTCTGGCGGTTCGATGGGCAGACCATGCACACCCATCGCCAGTTGGTCGCGCTGTCGGAACCGGCGGCCGAGGGCCGGTCGGTGCGGCTCGGCGCCTTTACGCAGTACGGGCAGCTCTACGATTTGCGGGACTGGGTCTTCGCCGAACAACGTGACGGCGACGACGACGGCGACGGTGGGCGCTGCGCCGGAATGATCGCGCTGCGCTCGGGCCGCTGGTCGCACCCGCGCTACAGTCTTGCCGAAGCGCGGGGCGATGGGGCGCTGGAGAACGAGGCCGCCGGGGACCGCGTGCCAGCGGGCGTGTCGGTCAACATGGCCTACCGGGCCGAAACGCTGCGGCGCACGTACCTGCTGGCCACGGCTCCGACCGAAGTGGCGCTGAAGGACGAGAAGCACGCCGACGCCCCCACCGATCTGGGTCGAAAGCGATTCACCGCCTGGCCAGCGCAGCAGATCGCGCGCTACGGCTTCGCTCGCCCCGAACGCCTGACCAATCAACAGCGGCTGGCAGATCGGATGCCGTCAAACCGGCCGCAGCACTTCGCCTTCGGCGCGGCGGGCGAGTTCGAGGCCGCGCGCGATCGTGTCGGGCGTGAGCCCGGCTTGGCCGCTGAGAATCCCTTCTGGCTCGGCGACTTCGACCAGGCCCGGCGGCAAGTGCTCGACACGCTGCGCCGATTCAGCGCCGCTCTGACCGGAGCTGCGTTTCTTAGCCCCTTGGGCAACCCGGTCTCCGCGCGCGTGCTGGGGCCGACGGCTGCGATGGTCCACCTGCTCGACTTCACCGGCCACCTCGGCGACGCCGACCGGCGCGAGGCCGTCGGGCTGATCGCCGATCTGGCCGAGTTGCTGCGCCGCCGCGACTTCTACCCCTGGCACATCTGCCACCGCCCGCCGGAGGTGCCGTACGACGACTACGACGCCCACACGTCCGATCACCACTCGCTGTACCGCGGGATGATGAACCAGAACTTCCACACCGACGCCTACGCCTTCGTCGGCCTGGCGGGTTGCGTGCTGCCGAACCACCCCTACGCCGCCCGCTGGCGGCGCCACGCGGTCGAGCAGTTTCACGGGCAGATGCGCAGCTTCGTGTGGCCGTACCCCGACGGCTATGGCTGCTGGGAGGAGAGCCACACCTATGCCAATCACGTGAAGTTGTGCCTGCTGCCGCTGGCACTGGCGATGCGTCACGCGCCCGAGCCGGTGGACCTGATGGCCGACGCGCGGTTCCTGGCGATGTGCCGGTACTTCGTGCCGCTTCTATCGCCACCGGACCCGATCCATGACGGCGATCGCGCGATCCCGGCGATCGGCGACCACGGCTATTCCCACAAGGGGGGTTACGGTTACCTGTTTGGCTGGCTGGCGACGCTGGTGCCGGCCGAACGCGAGGCGTACCTGTGGGCGTGGCAGGCCATGGGCGCCGAACTTGGCAAGCCGGACCGGCAGTGCGATACGTTCGGCCCACTGCTCCAGGCCAACCCCAAAGCGGCCGCTGGGGCCGCGCCACCAAGTGTGCCTCCGCTGTTGCACCTGCCGGGATTCGGCGCCGCCGCCCGCCGGCGCTTCGGCACGGCAGACGAGGCACTGCTGGTCATCCGTTGCGGCGATGCGTGGGGCCACTATCACCCGGACGAGAGCAGCTTCTGGTGGTGGCAGGGCGGCCGTCTGCTCGCCTGTGACGCCGATCTGGGGGACGGGCCGTTGAAGGTGCGACACGCGGGGCACAACGTGCTCGGCTTCCCGGAACTCGAACCCCTGCAGCACCTCGACCGCCACGGGTTCCACGTCGACCGGTGCGAGCAACAGGACGACGGCGCGGTCGTCGTCCGATGCCAGGTGCCGTTCAACGCCCAACGCGAGGGCACCCGGTACGAGCCGATCCCATACGATCACCGGCCGCACGTCACTCGAACGTTCCGCTGGCGACCTGACGGCACGCTGGTGATCGACGACGAGCCGACGCGCAGCCCCGATGGACGGGTGGAGTGGCGGCTGCACGTTCCGGCCCTGAGCGCCCAGCGCGTCGGACCGCGCGACGTCGCGTTCGACATCGGTGCGGGCGCGCGACTCGTCGTGCGCCTGCCGGCCGAGCCGCAGCGCCTCGAGCTGGAGCCGGGCAAGCTGACGTGGCGATTGTTCTGCACCTACGGCGAGCAATCTCTGCGGCACGAGTTGACGCTCGTGGCGCACGCGGCACGATGAGCAATAACAGTGCGGCGGGCGAGTCGACTTGGACGGGCGAAATCGGTGGCCGTGTGGCGCGTTCGGTGTGTGGAACCCTGCATCCAGAAGGTGACGTGATGACCTGCTTGAACGTCGATAGCCGCAAACGTGACGGAGGGACGCGCTACCTACCCCGCCTTGCGCGTGGCGCGTCGGCGCTGATGATCGGCGCCGCACTGACGGCCACGATCGGCACCATGTTCGCCCAGACGCGGCCAGCGGAGCACGCTGCGCTCGCCGTGCCGCGCGGAGGCGTGGCGCCACGGATGGACGCCTCGGCCGACGATCCCGCGTGGCGCGACGCCGCCCGCATCGAACGCCTTGCGCTCGCCGAGGGCCCGCAGGCGGAATCGGTCGAACCGGTGGCCACCGAGGTTCGGCTGCTCTGGCGGCCGGAGGCGCTGTACGTTCGATTCATCAACAAGGACGATGAGCCGTACGCCCCCCACGAGGGCCGGGACGCGATGCACCACGACGGCGACGTCGTGGAGGTCTTCGTCGACCCCGTCGGCGACGGGCGGCAGTGGTACGAGATCCAGGTGTCGCCGGCCAACGGGGTCCTCGACAAGCTCTACGTCATGACCGCGCCGCCAACGACGGACGACGACGGCCGGCTGACCGGCCCGTCACGACGGGAGCTGTGGCAGCTGCTCGAACATGACATCCCCGGACTGAGGACGGCAGCGGGCCCCACCGACGGCGGGTGGATCGCGGACGTGGCGATCCCGGCCGGCGCGCTCGTGAAACGCACGGGGGGCAAGGCGCTGGCGCCCATCGCGATGCGACTGAACCTCGTGCGCTACGATCGCCCGACCGCCGCCACCGACGGCACCCGCGGGGCGGTGTTCATGAACTGGGTGCCGGCGCGGTGGGGACAGCCCCACGTCTCACCGGCACGGATGGGTCGGATCGAACTGCGAGAGACAAGCGCCGCCCGCTGAGGGGCGCGAACGAGCTGACACGACAGGACCCTGAGATGCCCTTGCCCGAAACCGTTGCCCATTCCGTTCCCCGCCTCGTCCGCGACGCTGCCGGCGCCACGCGCCTCCACGTCGCCGGCCGGCCCGTCACGCTGCTGGCGGGCGAATGCCACAACTCGGCCTCGTCGTCCGTCCGGCACATGGACGAGGTCGTCTGGCCGGCGGCGGTGGCGATGAACCTCAACGCGCTGCTGGCGCCAATCACGTGGGAACTGACCGAGCCCACCGAGGGCCACTTCGACCTCACGCTCCTGGACGCCCTCGTCGCCGGCGCGCGGGCTCGCGGCACGTACCTCGTTCCGCTGTGGTTCGGCGCGTACAAGAACACGTGGAGCACCTACGCGCCCGCGTGGGTGCGGACGGACCTCGGCCGCTTCCCGCGCACGGAGGTGCCGGCGGGCGAGCCGCGCGGCCAGCAGTCGGTCCTGGACCCCAACGTGCTCGCCGCCGACGCGCGGGCCTTCGCCGCCGTCATGCGGCGGGTGAGGGAGCTGGACCCGGGCGGCGCGGTCGTCCCGATGGTGCAGGTGCAGAACGAGGTTGGGCTGCTCGGCTCGGCCCGGGACCGTTCGCCGGCCGCCGACGCGGCGTTCGCCGGGCCGGTGCCGCGCGAGCTGACGGCGCATCTCGCTGCGCACGAGGGGGAGCTTCGCGAGGAGGTTGCTGCTCCCTGGCGGGCGGCGGGGCGGCGGGCCGAGGGGTCTTGGACGCAGGTCTTCGGATCGGGACTTGACGCCGAGGAGTTCTTCAGCGCCTGGCACTTCGGCCGCTACTGCGCGACCGTGGCGGCGGCGGGACGGGCCGAGCACGACTTGCCGATGTTCGTCAACGCTTGGCTGGTGCAGCACCCGGGCCAACAGCCGGGCGGTTACCCCAGCGGTGGGCCGGTTGCTCGGGTGTGGGACGTGTGGCGCGCCGCGGTGTCGAGCGTGAGCGCCGCCGGGCGGCCGGTCGTCGAGTTGACGGCGCCCGACATCTACATCGACGACTTTGCCGACGCTTGCGCCGACTACGTCCGCGAGCGTAACCCGCTGTTGGTCCCCGAGTCCAAGCCCGACGAGCACGCGGCGGCCCGTGCGTTGTATGCGGTGGGCGAGCACGCGGCGATCGGCTTCGCGCCATTCGGCTTCGAGGGCATGAGCGGCCGGGCTGCGGCGCAACTCGCCGAGGTGTACCGGTTGCTGGGCGAGCTTGCGCCGTTGCTCGGCGCGCGGGAACCCGGCCGCGTTCGCGGAGCGCTGATTCGTGACGGGGAGGCGACGGAACTGGACGTGGGGGGGTACCGCCTGCGCGTCGCGTCGCCGCGCGCCTCCACTGGTGGCCAGGCGAATCCGGTGGCCGGCGCCGGCGGCGCGGCCATCGCCGCCGATGCTGCCGGTGAACACCGGCGCGCCGCAGTCGACGGTGGGCTGCTGGCCATCGCGCTGGCGGACGACGAGTTCCTGCTGATCGGCTACGGCGTGGTCGCCAGGTTCCTGCCGGCGGCCGCGTCGTCGCCGCGGGTGGACTTCCTCGAACTGTGGGAGGGCGATTGGCGCGAGGGCCGCTGGTTGCCGGGCCGCTGTCTCAACGGCGACGAGCGTCACCTGCGCCTCGACCCCGACGTCGCCGTCCGGCGATGCAGGGTTTACGCCTATTGATGTGCACCGTCGTTGGGCCCCGCCGTCACAGCACCGCGGTACCGCCCACGGCGGCCCTCTGCGGGAAAGGGCGTCCGGTGCGTCGAGAGCGGTCATCGTTCGGCCAACAGCATCTTCAAGCCAATGTGACCGACGCGTAGGTTTTCGACATGCAGAGAAAGTTCCAAGAGGGTCAGGCACGGGAAGCTTCATAACTTCTTGTACTGAAATGTGTTATATAATTTACCGCGAACTCTGTTAATTCCAGTTAACAGGGTTCGCTCGTTTTCGCGCTGGTTTTGCGGTGCTTTCGTGTTGGGGTGGATGAGAGAGGGGAGGGGAGAGGGCTCGCTTCAACTGCCATCTGACACTCTGGGCCTTCCGCACCCCAGAACTCTCGGACTCTCCACTCTATCTTTGGCCGCCAGTTAACAACCGCGTCGGGTTCGGACCCCGTGCCTAACCCGGTTCGGAATGGTGGGTGGGGTGGACCTGCAGCCATTGATGGGTGCCGTGGCCGCGGCTAGCTTGATCGCGGCCACAGTTATGGCAGAGCGATCAAAGTCGCCCGTACGACGGAGGAGGTCCCCATGTCCGAAGCACCGCCTGCAACGCAGCTCCCAACGATTGGCGAATTGGGCGCCGATCTCTTGACGATCACTCGCGAGCGGCGAGCCCTGACGCTGGCAACGCCCTTCATCTGCGTGGCCGCCTACTTCGTCCTGGCATCCGTGCGGCTATGGCCGCTGGCCGTGCTGTCGCTGATGTACCTGAGCTTCGTCACCTATGGGTCGATCTCTCATGACCTCGTCCACCGCACGCTAGCATTGCCTCGGCGGTGGAACGAGTTCTTTCTGACGACGATCGAACTGCTCGCGTTCCGCTCCGGACACGCTTATCGCCTGGCGCACCTGCATCACCACGCGCGGTTCCCGCACGACGACGACATCGAAGGCACCGCAGCGAAGATGTCGTTCTGGCGGACGCTCCTGGAGGGCGTGATTTTTCAGCCGCGGATCATGTGGTGGGCGCTGGCGCACAAGCATCAGTTACGGCACGTTGTGGCGATGGAGGTAGTCGCTGCCCTGGGCTTGCTGCTGATCTGTCTGGTGACGCTGGCTTGGACGCCATTGTTCGGCGTCTATGCCGTGCTGATGGTGATGGGCGCGTGGGTGATCCCGCTGGTCACGTCGTACCTGCCGCACAACCCCGAAGGGGCCACGGCACTGCTGCAGACGAAGCTGTTTCGCGGAAAGGTCGCGTCGATCATTGCGATGGAGCACCTCTACCATCTCGAGCACCACCTCTACCCGATGGTGCCGCACCACAACTGGCCCGAGCTGGCGCGACGGCTCGATCCGGTGTTCAAGTCAGCCGGCATCCGGCCGATCGTGTTGGGCTTCTAAGAGCCGACTTTGCTCCCCATGATGACACCCGTACACGATCAGCGTGGCTTGTTGAGGGCGCTTGTCGGCGACGGCCGCCCGCTGCTGGCGTTGACCGGACTGGCGCTGATCTTCAGCGGCGCCTTCGCGATCTTCCAATCCGCCACGGGTCACTTCCTGCCGCAGGACGTGCACTACCTGGGGATGACGAAGGAGGAGCTGTGCGACATGAACCAGTGCCGCATCGTGCACTTCATGTTTCACGACCGCGTGAGCTTCGGCGGCGTGCTGATTGCCCTCGGCTCGCTGTACATGTGGTTGGCCGAGTTCCCGTTGCGTCAGGGTGCCCCTTGGGCGTGGTGGCTGTTCGCCCTCACTGGTGTAACCGGTTTCGGCAGCTTTCTGGCCTACCTCGGTTATGGCTACCTGGACCAGTGGCACCTCGCGGCCACGCTGGCGCTGTTGCCGGTGTACGGGGTTGGCCTCTTTCGCTCCTACCGGCTCGTCGCGGGCCCGGACGCTTCGCCCGCCAGCCTGGTACGGCCGGCGCTGCTTGTCCGCTGGACGTCAGGGTACGGCCTCGGCCGCGCGTGCCTGCTGGTCACCGCGGTCATGGTCATCGTTGGCGGCGCGGTGATCACGTACATCGGCATGACCAGCGTCTTCGTGCCGCAGGACCTGGAATACATGGGCATGTCCGCCGATCAGTTGGCAGCGATCAACCCGCGGCTGGTCCCGCTCATCGCCCACGACCGCGCCGGGTTCGGCGGCGCGTTGTTCACGACGGGCGTGGCCGTGCTCGTCTGCACCTGGTGCGGCCGGCCGAGCCGGAGCCTGTGGCAAGTGCTGCTGTGGGCGGGTGGCGTCGGGTTCGCGACGGCCATCGCGGTCCATCCCGTCATCGGCTACACGAGCTTCACCCACCTGGCGCCGGCCGGCGTCGTCGCAGCGCTGTTCGGGGTGGGCATGACGCTGTGTTACCGGCCCATGATGAGGTCTTGAACATCGGGCGTGGGCGGGTCGGTCATCTCGCGACTCGGCCTGCGAACACGACTGCGAGCCACGGTAACGCCGCGCGGGCCAGCTACAGGCTATACGATGGCCCGCCCCGTGCCGCACTCGGGGCAGCGGGCCGGGGTGGCGCGCAGATCGTAGCCGCAGGTGGGGCACAGCCCTGATCGCCCGCGATGTTCCACGCGTCGCAGGTCAGCAACCGCCAGGAGAATAACGCACAGCGACGGCGGGATCGCGAGCAGTAGCCACATGCCGTTGCCCTGTTGCATTGCGACGCACGGCCCGCAGCACGAGAGGAGGAACATCGATGCGACCAGCAGGGCGAGTAGTGACTGGTTCCGTCGTCGCATAACGCAAGGCCGATCCGTGCCAGAGGACGGACGACCGTGTACTTGGCCCACCCCGCCCCGGCGTCGCCCGCCATCGTACCGTCTCGGCCGGGAGGGGGCGGGGGGTGCGCCCGGCCGACAGGTTACTCTGGGCGACTACATACTAGACTCATCATCAGGACTTATGGTCGACGAAAACAGCAGTGTCCGAAGATTGTAAGCGTTGAGTTCGCGCCTGAATGAGTCAAGTATGTATATGCCTTACTCTGCCTCTGCCCACACCCTTGGCGGCTCCTCTGGGCCAAGGAACTCAAGGTGGATCACGTTCGGGTTGCAGCACACGGGACAGTCCTCGACGTACACTTGGTCGCTGCCCGCCGAGGGGTCGAGCGGGATCTCAATCTGCTCGCCGCAGCTCGGGCAGACGTAGGCGCCCTCATCGATGAGACGCCGGCGCTTTCGCTTTTTCCGTTTCTTTCGCATCGGGCTCCCATCGGCTTCCGTATCATAGCACGGGCGAGGACACGCACTTGGACACGGGCACGAGCCAACGGAACGTTCTGAACGGGCGCACGGTCGCGGTGGCGATCGTCGCGTTGGCGGTCTTCGCGGCCTGGTGGACGCACGGCCGTGCGGGGCCAGCGGGCAGTGTATCGCCGTCTCAGCGTGCTCAGCCGCTCGTGCCAAGCGGGCGCGTCGGGGAGTTTTCGTTCCTCGCGCTCGGTGACTCCTACACGATCGGTCAGGGCATCGCCGCAGTCGACCGCTGGCCCATGCAGGCGGCGGCAGTTCGAGCGGCCGGGGTCGACTTGGCGGACCCGGCCATCCTCGCCCATTCGGGGTGGTCCACCGGTGACCTGCTTCGGGCGATGGACGCCGCGCAGCTCGCGAGCCATTACGACTGCGTGACGTTGATGATCGGGGTGAACAACCAGTACCAGCGTCGGCCGGTGGAGGAGTATCGCCAGCAGTTTCAGACGCTGCTTGACCGCGCGACCCGATTGGCCGGCGGGAACGCGCAGCGCGTGGTCGTGCTGTCGATCCCCGATTGGAGCGTGGCCAACGGTATGTCCGGCGGCCACGCCGGCGGCGGTTCGCCCGACATCGACCGTTTCAACGCGGCGTGCCACGACCTGACGAAGAGGGCCGGGGCAGCATGGGTCGACGTGACGCCGATCAGCCGGGACGCGGCCGGTGACGAGGCGATGTTCGCGGCCGACCGGCTGCAGCCGTCGGCGAAACAGTACGCGTTGTGGACGACGCCCGCTGCGGCGGCGATCGCAGCATCGCTGAAGTAACGCGACTGGGCGGCCGGGTCGATCTAAGGTGCCCAGCGCTGTGAGGCCACCGCTTTGCAAGTTTGATGTAGAGCTGACGGCAGCGGGCAGATTTACTCCACCGTTCCCACCCCTTCCACCCGCCAACCCGGTAGCTAACCGGTAGGGGACCTCGCACGTCGCGGGTCCCCGCACAACCCGTTGCCAGGCAGCACGCCGGTCCCCGAGGGAAGGTCGTTGCGGGTATCGGTCCCCACTCTCGCCCGACGTCTGGGGCTCTCCACAACTCGTTGCCGATTTCACCACCGCCAACGGGGCTGCGTTGGCTGCTGAACGAGCAGTTGGTGCAGGAATGACAACGTGCGGCGCCCGAGATCGGGCGCCGCACGTTTGAAGGATCGAACTTATCGTTGCGAGAACCTCGTTATACCTCCTCGTCCTCGTCCTCGATTTCGATCACCGAGAAGATCTCGCCGGTGGCGACCGGTAGTGTCGGGAGGTAACCGCCGCTGCCGTTGACCTCTCCCGTGGTGCCCTCGCCCACGCCGGCCGGCACGAAGCCACCGTGCAGCACGATCTCGCGCAGGGGCAGGGGCAGCACGTCGTCGCCGTCGAAGTCGATGCCGTTTAACGGGTCGAAGAACTGTTGCTCCTTGCTGAGGTCGTAGGTCTGCGTGAAGCGGATCGTGCCGCCCGGCGCCGTCGGGAACGACTGCGTGATGGGCATCGCGTTGTCGTCGATCGGTGGCGAGGTGATCGGCAGGAGGATGGGCCCGTAGGCCGCCGTGCCCTCGAGCACCTCGATGAACCCGTCGCCATCGGTGTCGGCGGTGGGGGGTGGCGTGACCGAGTTGCGCGCCTCGCGCGGCTCGGTCGCCGGGTCGCCCTCGAACCGGCCGTGGATGTGCTGGGCGTGCGGCTTGTCGGGCGCCAGGCCGGTCGCGTTGATCGTCACGGTCAGCTCGTCGCCATCGCGCGTGACGTGGGCCACGCCGGTCACGCCCGACGCGTTGAGCGTCTCAATCACCGCCGCGAAGGTCTCGACGTCGGGGTCGGCCGCCGGCGCGCCGGCGGGGACGACGTTGATCGGGAAGACGACGTCGTTGAAGTCGCGGTCGCCGAGGTTGGTCAGGTCCTCCCAGCGGAACTCCAGCAGCCCGCCGCCGGTCTTGCTGACGCGCACGTGATCCGCATGGTCGGGGTTGGCTTCGGTGACGCTGAAGAAGGCGAGCGGCCCGTCACCGCCGAGCGAGTTGTCCGGGTTGTCGGCCAGGAACTGCTGCGTGCTGGCGTCCTGCACGATGTAGAACACGATGTTCTGGTCGGCGCCGACCGTGGGGGTGGCCAGGGCGCCCTGGCCCGTGCCGGCCTCGAACAGCACGTGCCGCGACGACGAGCGCAGCGCCGCCTCGGCGTACCCGTCCTCGCCGGGCGCGATGCCGTCGATGCTGCCGTCGGCCTCGGTGACGAAGAAGCCGGTCTCGTTGTTGAAGGTGGCGTCGCGCTCGAGGTAGATCGTGGGCAGCGCCACGTTGCCCATGCCACCGGGACCTGGGCGGTAGATGCCGCTGTCGATGCCGGTCACGGCGCGGATCTCGCCGGCGGCGACCGGGGCGACGATGCGGAACGACTCGCCGTTGTCCAGCGGCACGCCCGCCTGCGGGTTGCCCGCTGGCACGCCGGCGGCGTCGTCGATCGCGTCGGAGATGCCGGTGGGCACGGTCAGCCCGTGCAGGACGATCAATCGGTCGTCGAGGAATTGCCCGTTCTCGCCGACCGTGTTGTGGTACTGGCGGTGCTCGTCGGGGTCGCTCAGGTCAAACACGTACGTCGTGTCGAGGACGAACTCGGTCCCACGGGGGAACAGCATCGCCGGGTTGATCGTCCCCGCTTGCACGCCGCTGACGAACTGCTCGGTCGGCGAGACGCCGTCCGGCGGGGCGGGCAGGTCGGTGTTCGGCAGGTTCATGACGACCGGGCCGTAGTCGGGCAGGCCCTCGAAGAAGTCGAGGTACCGGGTCGAGCCCAGCCCCAGCGCCGGCTCGTCGACCAGCCGACCGCCGTCATCGGCGCTCGTCGGGACGGTCGAGTTGACCGGCGCGAACCCGCTGCCCGGCAGGCCGCCGTCACCCGAGAAGAACGGGCCGACGAGCTGCTGGGGCAACGCCTCGGCGGCGTTCCCCTCGAACTGACCGTGGATGTGCGCCAGGTGGACCGCGCCCGGGATCGCCGTCAGGTCCTGAAGGCCCGTCGCGTCGATGCGCACGCGGAGGGTGGGTTTCATTGGATCGGTGGTGTCGAGCGTGAGCCGGGCCTCGCCTTCGGCATTGGATCCGTAGGCCGCGTTGAGCGGTTGAAAGTCGACCTCGAACTCCTGAATGCCGCTGGCGACCGACAACAGGCGACGGGTCTCCAGAGCTTCGATCATGCGCACGGGGCGCGATTGAATCGTCATCTTCCTCTCCAAGATAGGGTGGACAGAAGGGCCATCGCGACGTGCGGTGGTGATAGTCGCGGCCACAGCAATAAACGGACCAGCCGACGATGCGGCGTCGCAGGGTGGCGCGTGACGAACGAGGCAGTAAGGACCTGCCTTACCGGCATTGCGGCAATGCCTGTATCGAACGTGGCCGCTGCAGGGGAATTGCGCGTCAGCAACTCGCGCGGGGCGTGAGGGTGGCGTGAACTCGACGCGCGGCTTCGGCGGGGCTGAAAGCGCCGACAAATCAACCCACGTCGGGTCGCCGCCGCTTTGCCAATACACCGAAGAACGGTTCTCCGTACGCTTTGTTGCCCGATGACCTTGCGTCCGCGGTGAATTTCCGTGCCACCACCACGTGCAGCGTTTAGGCCGATCACCCGCGTGTCACCTTCGGGCGTCGGTCGGTTTTCCCGTCGGTGGGGCGGCGGTCGATCCACGGTGATGCGGTTCTCGTGGCGGAAGCTGACTTCGGAACCCGCCTTAACGCGGAATTATTCTTCTACGATATCCTTAGCCGCGTCGGACAACGCCGGCCGATCGCCATTGTGTCGGGTTGCGCTCGCCAAGTTGGCCACGCTGGCGTCGTACGGCTACGGCGGGCGAGCGCACCTGAACGCGATATTCCGGAGCGGCTCAGTCTCGATGCTCAATAGCGGGCCCGTGTCACGAAGGAGGATCGAGACAGAGTCCAGACGTTCCCTTTTCGCTGCCCCGGCGGTTCGCAACGACAGCGAGGGGCGGTCCGATCGGGACCGCCCCTCGCCTTGGTCATCGGATTTTGACGGACCGCGATGAGGCGGTCATCAGGCGGTTACTGGCCACCGCCCGAGGGCTTCTGCATGACGGACTGGTCCGGGTCGCCGGCCTTTTGTTGCGACTGCGGCTGGAACATCAGCTTCTGGGTGATCTCGGGCTTCTCGTTGCCCATCATCACCTTCTTCATCGTGTCGGCGTACATCTGGCGGGCCTCGTCGACCGAGCGCTTGCCCTCGACGATGTCATGGGCGAGGTTCAGCGCCAGGTAGTTGGCGGGCTCTTTGTCGCACCGGGCGGCCATCGTGCCCTTGGTGCGCTCGACGATCACGCTGCCGTCGAACTGCGCCAGTTCGTCGAACTTGTCGGCGGGCACCTGGTAATAGATGACCTGCTCGAGCACGTCGGGGTGCTGAACCGGGAAGCTGTGCGACACCTCGTTCTTGTAGACGATGATCTCCGCCCACGGTTGCTGGTCGGTCCAGACCAGCCGGCTCGGCGTCACCCCCGTGGGCTGGCCGTACTGCTTCATCATCATCTTCGCCGCGTCCTGCGAGCTCTGGGGCCACGACGAGATCATCTGCTCGACGTTGGCGCTGCCACCCGGGCTCATCGGGGCCCCGGCCGGTTGGGCATTGGCGGCCGCGTCGGTGTCGTTGGAGACCTCGGCGTTCATCGGGGGTTGACCGGCGGTCTTGCCAAACTGTTGTCCGGTGCCGCCCGGTTGAACGGCCGCATCGTCAGCCATCAGAACGGCCCCACCGACCAAAACGGACGTCACGGCCACGCTTAACATTCGCATCTGGCGAACCATGTCCGCCTCCTTCCTTTGTTGGGTGACCGATACGCGGCCACGGTAAACCGGACGAGTTCGCAATGGTCGTGCCGTCCTTCATGATCTCCGGATTTCGTTGAATAGGGTGGGAAACGCCTACCGAAGCTTTCGCTCCGTATGCTCGGAGTCCTCTGTGGTTCAACCTCTTTGGGCGGGGCGTCAGGCGCCGGAGGCGTGGCCGGTCGGGGCGGATTGGGCAAGCCTTGGGTTGACCAGTCGGGCCACCACGTCGACGTCGCATTGCTTGGATGCGACGTGCAGCACGCTGACGTCGAGCGACATCCGTTGCAGGGCGGACTGCGAGTGCGCCTGCCGCAGGAAGCCGCGCGACATGTCGCGCAGCACCGGTTGGCGGCGAAGGACGTCCAGGACGAACATCGTGTAGAGCGTCCACTCGCCGAACCGCTTGTGGTTCCGCGCGCTCGTGCCGTACCGATGCAGCAACGCGTGGTAGGCATCTGCGCCGTGCAACGCGGTCATCCGATCGTCCAGCGCCATCAGGTCGGCCCGGTTGAAGGTGAACAGGTCGGCGATGAAGTCGACGTGGCGCAGCGTTCGCGTCGGCAGCGTGCGCAGGATGCGCGCGAGGCTCAGGGTGCGAAACAGCTCGTAGCGGTAATGCGGGTCGGCAATCGTGCGCGGTCGGGCGGTGTAGTAGGCGATGGGGTACCCGTCAACCAGCAGGTCGTCCAACTCGATGGCGCGCAGCAGGATCGTGTCGGCGCCGAGGTTACAGAAGTTGGCCGTGCTGCAGATTCGGTACGCGCGCAGCTTGATGAGTTGCTGGCGGTACCAGCCGTGGAGCGACAGTTCCTTTGCCGAGAGCCAGTCGGCGTCGGTGCTGATGACCGCGACGTCGGACAGGTCGTTTCGATCGACGAAGTTCTGAATGGGGTGGCGTTGGTTGCAGATCAGGTACAGCCTGCCCTTGGGCCTGAAGTTGATGCGCCACGACCGCACCGCCAGTTCCAACAGGTAGGGGACGTCGCTCGAGTGCACGCACATGAACGTGTCGATGGCTTCGGCGTTGTGGGTCATTGATCTGCAGGCTTCGAGTCCCGGATCGT
Source organism: Tepidisphaeraceae bacterium (assembly GCA_035998445.1). Classification (NCBI taxonomy): domain Bacteria; kingdom Pseudomonadati; phylum Planctomycetota; class Phycisphaerae; order Tepidisphaerales; family Tepidisphaeraceae; species Tepidisphaeraceae bacterium. Next base: position 37,922 of record DASYHQ010000024.1, read on the forward strand.
GTCGTCCGAGCGCGCGATGAGGATGGGGTCCGGATTGCCAGGTGCAGTTGTGGGATGGCCGATCATCAGAGGGGGGGAACGGGAGCCAATCGCACTTCATCAGAACCCCTGGCAGCGTTTGCAACATGCCGGCCAAACGCGAACCGGGAACGAACGGTCGTCCTCGAGAAGGTAGCGATGCCGATTCGCAATGGCGAGCCCGTACGTCTGTCCCGCGAGGTCGAACTGGAACGGCGTTGCCATCGCGAAGACGCGCTCCCGTGCGACGTAACATCTCATTACCTCGAACGCAGTCCATGTAGCAGGAAACGTTCCCACCCCGGCCCACGCACCAAGAGGTTATCCCGCCGCGGGTTACACGCCAAACCTTTTCCCGCGGCGCTCCGCGTATTCTGGAAACGGGTTTGCGCGAAGTTTGGTTGCCAGCGTTCTCCCGCCTTCCCCACCCCTTCCGCCCGCCAACCCCGTAGTTAACGGGTAGGGACCTCGCGCACCGTGCCGAGCGTCCCGCCGATAACCCGTTGCCAGGCAGCACACCCATCTCCAAGAGAAGGTCGTTGCGGGCATCGCCTCCACCCGGAGTCCCGATGTCGTACCTCGACCCGACCGACCCGTCCCCGATGTCCGCAGAAGACCGCCTCCGCGAGGTTGCCGCGATCCTCGCCAAGGACGTGCTGCGCCCCTGCACCGCCGCGGTGCGCTGCGCTCGGGCAGCCACTCCAATCTTGGTCCTGTTTCACGCTCGGAATCAACCCCCGATCGACTTGATGTGTCGGCCCGGATGGAGCACATGGGACACCGTGGTTAACACGCTCAGGACGAAGGAGATGAGCATGAGCATCGCCGTGAATTGAAACCGGGGGTGGCAAGACCTCCTCTTTCCGAAAGAAGGCGTCGAGGTCCCATAAACAGGGCGGCGTGGAATGATAGAACCGTCGCGTCGGCCCAAGAATTTTTCTCGACACCGGCCCTTTTCGGCGGACTCATCAGCGCTACAGGATAGACCCGCCCGGGGGGCGCTTATCTGCGTCAGACCGTTGCGCCTCGCCCTGCCCTACCCCCGTTCTTCGCTTGCAAAGCGACCGGGCATACAAGGACTCCCCCGGCCCCGCCTTCGAGCGTCCGGACGGCGGCCGTGCCGTGCCAATCTTCGATCCAAATTTTCCAGGATCGACATGACGTGCGCGGTTCCTTCGAGGCCTCGCAGCGCATCTTCTTCGGAGGCTTCTGATGAAGGCTTTAGAAGGTCGACTCCGTTGAGCGCGGGGTGGAGATGCCGTGGGACAGTACGACGTGCAGCGTACCGTGGACAACCGGTCCGGTAGAGCGGCACGGGATCATTCACAGTCTCGCGGGCTTCGAATGCTACCCCTAGGCGAGTCGCGCATTTGCATTAGCGATTCCGACGCGCCGTGCCGGATGTCGTTCGGTCGGGCCGTGATGGCCGCCTCTCAATACACGCCGTAGGGTGGTGACGGCCACCCTCCGTGTCTCCACAGAGCGAGACGTGATCGGTGAACGGCCATCGCAGCTTACGATGCTCCGAACTGACGTGCGTGTGGCGGCCGTGTGGACCAGGGGGCGATGGGCTCGGCGATCGACGTGCTCCTGATCGCGAGGCGTCCCGCCCTAGGCTCTGCGAGGCGTTATCGGCGTCGATCACATAGGGCTGCGTAGCCGACAGCGTGCCGATCCACGAGTTGGCCACCTCCTTCCCCACACGCGGTAGCGAATGCTTCGGCGTCCGATACTCTCTAACTTCGCGCAAGGGTGCCATCCTCGTCGACCCCGGAATTTTTTTCACCGCCCCCTCCGCGATCGCTCTGCCCCTTTGTCGGCTACGGCACCACCCCCCCGGGGTGCTCATTTGCGTTCTGCCTCTTGCGCCTCGCCCTTCCATATCCCTCTTCTACCCCCTGCAAAGCGAAGGGCGTTCTAAAGCCCCCCGGCCCCTCCCCAGAGCGTCCGGACGGCGGCTGCGGCGTGCCAATTCTCGATTCCGATTTTCGAATACATCAACCCGGCATGTGCGGGCACTTGGGTCCGCACAGCGCATCTTCTTCGGCGGCTTTGAGCAGGCGATTTGGAGAGGTGACGCGTCGGGCGTTGAACGGAGACGCCGTGGGGCAGAAGGGTGAGCAACGTCGGATGGAATAAGGGTCCTGTAGAACGGCAGCCAGTCATTCGCAGCCTCGCGCGACTTCGGAATGTCCCCATAGGCGGACAGCGCACCTGCACCAGCAGTACCGACGCGACATGCCCGGATGCCGTGCGGTCCAGCCCTAATGGCCAACCCCTCAGTCGAGGCGAGAGCGCGGTGACTGCCACGGTTCGTGCCTCCCCGAGGCGAGCTGACAGCGGGGACCGGCTTCGCAGCTTACGATCCTCCGCGCTGACGCGCGTGCGGCGGCGTGGCCATCGGGCGAGGCGATCGGCGGCGGGGCGGCTAGTGACGTGCCCGTGGCGGGGGCGTCGCGTCCGACGCATCGGCGCGGTGTTAGGGGCCGTGTATGGGACATGCCCCACGTGGGCGCGAACCGTCACGTCATGCTGCGGCAGATCAACCGTAGGTTGTGGCCGTACTGCCGATTGTGGGAACCCAATCACGTGGTGACACCATGGGCGACCCCCTGCGCCGCTAGACGGGGGTCGTTGGCAGTTCGGTGGATCCGCCCAGCTGGTGCGGTGCCTCATCCCTCTGCGAACGCACCTGCGCGATGTGTTGCTCGCTAGGGTCGGTAGCTAAAGGATGGAAGGTGCCGCGTCAGGTGCGGCTAACGCGCCGACGACTCGGCGTCGCGCAATCCGTCCCACATCTGCTGCAAAGAGCGCCACAAGCATTTCCGGGGTGCCCCCTTGCCAAACGTGAATTTGGGTGTACCTTTTCGCCTATAGCGGCTTCATCGGGGGGCCGCTGAATGGGCAGGGCAGCAGCAGCAGCACGCAACTTCAGGGCACAACTCAATGAGCTTACGCAAGATTCTCGGAATCGGTCGGGCACGGTCCGCGCGCACGCGTCTCCAGCAGAACATCTTCGAGCTCCAGCCGCTGGAGCAGCGCCTGCTGTTCGCGTTCCAGGCCGGCGTGAACTTCCAAGTGGAGGAGAGCGGCACCCCCGCCGGCTACTACCGCGACTTCGGCCAGACCTACCGCGCCCACACGAATGGCCTGACCTACGGCTGGAACACGTCCAACAGCGCCAACGCCTTCGACCGCGGCAGCACGGCGGCGCCCGACAAGCGATACGACACGCTGGCTCGCATGCAGGCGAGCGGCGGGGCCAGCACGTGGGAGATCGCCGTCCCCAACGGCACCTACCAGGTAAAGGTCGTCGCCGGCGACCCGACCGTCACGAGCGGCGCAACGTACAAGATCAACGCCGAGGGCACGCTGCTCGTCAACGGCTCGCCCACCAGCAGCAATCGCTGGGTGACGGGCACCGCGAACGTCAGCGTGAGCGACGGTAAGCTGACGCTCACGAACGCCAGCGGCGCGGTCGACAACCGTATCGCGTTCGTCGAGATCACCGACGCCTCGCGCACCTCATCCGTCCCAGCCGTGCCCACCGGCGTCCGCGCGCGCGGCGCCAGTGCGACGAGCGTCGATTTGATCTGGAACGACGCCAGCGACAACGAGACGAGCTTCAAGGTCTACCGCAGCACCAGCAGCGGCGGCACGTATTCGCTGATCGGCACGACCGGGCCGGGCGCGACGTTCTTCAGCGCCGGCGGCCTGCCCAGTTCGGCCACGCCCGCGACGTACTACTACAAGGTCGCCGCCTCGAACGCGGCTGGTGACTCGGCCATGAGCGGCTACGACGGGCGTAAGGCGCTGGCCAACAACGTCAGTCAGGTCGCCTACACGTCGTCCAACGCACCCTGGGCGGTCGGCCCCGCCGCCGGCACGGCCGGGATGCGCGTCGAGGCCGAGGACTTCGACGCCGGCGCTCAGGGCATCGCCTACAACGACGGCAACGGCGCCAACATCGGTGGCGCGTACCGCGCTGGCGGCGTGGACATCGCGCGTTACCCGCTCGTCAGCAGCGAGTACTTCGTCGGCTGGACGGTGCCAGGCGAGTGGGTCGAGTACACGGTCAGCATCGCGACCGCCGGCACGTACCGCCTCGACGCGCTCGTCGGCTACCAGAGCACGGCCGGCACGTTCCACGTCGAGACCGGCGGCATTGACCTGACCGGCGCGATGCAGGTGCCCACGACCGGCGCTGCGACGACGTTCTCGACCGTCACCCGCAACGTCGTGCTATCGGCGGGCACGCACGTCCTGCGCGTCGTGGCGGACACGGAAGGCACGGCCGGCAACGGCGTCGGCAACTTCAACGCGATGACGCTGACGTACCTGCCGGCGCTGGCGACGCCGACGAGCTTCAACGGCACGGCGACCTCCCCGACGCAGGTCAACCTGACTTGGACCGACAACGCGAGCGGCGAGAGCGGCTACGAACTGCAGTACAGCGAGAGCAGCACGTTCGCCAGCGGCGTCACCACGGTCGCGCTTGCCTCCAACGCGACGAGCCGCAGCGTGACCGGGCTCACGGCCAGCAAGACGTATCACTTCCGCCTGCGGGCCATGAACGGCACGGCCGGCGGGGTGCACGCCACGACGAGCGTCACCACGCCGGCGCTGGCGACGGCGCCCGCCGCGCCCAGCGGGCTGGCGGCGACCGCGATGTCGGCCACGCAGATCAACGTCAGCTGGACCGACGCCTCCTCGAACGAGACCGGCTTCGTGATCGAGCGAGCGACGAACTCGACGTTCACGCAGGGCCTGACGTCGGTCGCGGCGACAGCGGCGAACGTGACGAGCCACAACAATACGACGGGCCTGAGCCCGTCGACGACCTACTACTACCGCGTCCGGGCGATCAACGGGGCCGGCGACTCGGCCAACAGCAACACCGCCAGCGCGACGACGCAGCCGGCGACGCCGGGGGCGATCACGACACCGCTGTCGCCGACCGACGACACGTACGTGCAGGACGGCGGGAACTCCGGGAACTCCTACCCCATCTCGACCGAGCTGTTCGTCAAGACCTTCGGTTACGGCGGCAACCGTAACGCCTACCTTAAGTTCGACATCAGCGCGCTGAGCACGACCAACTCGGCGACGCTGCGCCTCTACGGCCGCAACTCGAGCTCGACGCCGGAGAACGTCGTCGTACACGTGCACGAAACCCTCAATGACGGATGGCAGGAGGAGACGCTCACGTGGAACAACCAACTAACCGAAGCCGGATACTCCAACACCAGCCTGGCCAACGTGACGGTGCGGGACAACGTGATGCGCTGGTACGAGTTCGAAGTGACGGCGCTCGTTGCAGCGCGCAAGGCAGCGGGCGCTAGCGTGGTCAGCCTGGCACTGCGCAGCCCGGACTACACCACGAGCGTGCCGATCTTCAACAGCAGCAACGCCACCAGCAACCAACCGCAACTCGTGGTCGTCTCTCATCCGCCGATCGCGCCCAGCGGGCTGTCGGCGACGGCCGTGTCGCCGTCGCAGATCAACGTCAGCTGGACCGACGCGTCGGCGAACGAGACCGGCTTCATCGTCGAGCGCAGCACCAGCACCGTGTTCCCGGTCGGCGCCGAAACCGTGGTCGTCACCACCACTGCCGCCAACGTCACGAGCTACAGCGACACGGCGGGCCTGAGCCCGTCTACCACGTACTACTACCGCGTGCGGGCCAAGATGAGCGAGACGCTCGCCTCGGCCAACAGCGCCATTGCCACCGGGACCACGTTGCCCGACGGGCCGGCGACGACGCTCGGGGCCGTGGCCGACGCGTACGTGCAGGACGGCACGACGAACGAGGACGAAAACTTCGGCGGGTCCGCGCAGCTGCTGGCCAAGACGACGGGCACCGGCGGCAACCGCAACAGCTACCTCCGGTTCGACCTGACGACGATCACAACCGTCGAAGACGCCAAGCTGCGCCTCTATGGCCGCAACAGCGATGCGGCGCCGGAGAACGTGGTCGTCCACGTCTATCAAGCGGCGAACGAAACGTGGCAGGAGATGTCGATCGACTGGCTGAACCAGCCGGGATTCACGGGCTCAAGCCTCGACAACGTGACCGTGCCGGACAACGTGCTGCGCTGGTACGAGTTCGACGTGACCGCCGTCGTGGCGGCCCAGAAGGCGGCAGGCGCGACGAGCGTGAGCTTCGAGCTGCGCAGCCCGTTCTACAGCACGAGCCTCCCGATCTTCAACAGCAGCGATGCCAGCAGCAACCAGCCCCGACTGGTTGTCGTCGCTAGCAGTCCGGTAACGACGCCGCCCACGGCACCGTCGAACCTGACGGCCACCGCCGCGTCACCGACGCAGGTGAACCTGGCGTGGACCGACAACGCGAGCGACGAGGGCGGGTTCCGCGTCGAGCGTAGCACCGACGGCACGGCCTTCACGCCCTTGCCCGGGATGCCGCTGGCGCCCAACGTCACGACGTACAGCGATTCGACGGTCGTGGCGGGCACGCGGTACTGGTACCGCGTCGTCGGGACCGGCGCGGCTGGCGCGCCAGACTCGCCACCGTCCAACACCGTTGACCTGACGACGCCGAACACGCTAAACGTGAGCATCGATGGCCCCTCCTCGATCGACGAGGGTGGGGCGTACACGTTGTCGCTGTCGGTCAGCGGCCAGGGTAGCGATCCGGTCGATCATTGGTCGATCGATTGGGGGGACGGCGTGGTGGAGACGCTTCCGGCCTCCGCGTCGCAGGCGACCCACGTTTACGTCGATGGTGACATCAACGCGACGATCGTCGCAACCGCGGTCACGGTCGGCGCCCAGTCTGCCGCCGACTCGCTGGCGGTCGACGTCGAGAACGTGGCGCCGACGCTCTCGGCGATCGGTCCGAGCGCGATCAACGAGTTCGAGACGTATGCGCTGACGCTGGCGCGCTCGGACCCCGGCGCGGACACGATGACGTGGACGATCGACTGGGGCGATGGGTCGGCCGTTCAGGTGTTGCCGGGTGACACGACGTCCGTCGAGCACGCGTACGGCCCGGCGACGACGGCTGGCGTGGTGACGATTACGGCATCCGATGAGGATGGGACCTACAGCGTCCCCAGCGTCGCGTTCGACGTGGCGCCCGCGAAGCCCGTCGGCCTCACGGCCACGGCGCTGAACGGCACGCAGGCCCAATTGCAGTGGCTGGCGTCCACCGCGATCGGCGACAGCATCGGGATCGAGATCTCCAGCGACGGTCTTTCGTTCGTCCCCCTCGCGACCGCGACCGTAGGTGCGGGCGGCTACCTCGCCGATAACCTGGCGCCGGGCGCCGACGTCTACTTCCGCACGAACGCGGTCCGCGCCGGCGGCGCGGCCTCCGCGTGGTCGAATACCGCGTACGTGCGGACGCCCGGCTCGGTCGTCGCGACCGGTGCGGCGGCGGTGGACGAGGGGGCCACCTATCAGCTGGCGCTGCACGCGAACGCCTCCGGCGTGTCCGGCTGGACCATCGATTGGGGCGACGGCTCAACCGAGTCGCTTCCCGGGACCGCCACCAGCGTCTCCCACGTCTACGCCGATGCAGCGCTCGGACGTGAGATCAACGTCGCCGCCAGCGCCGGCTCCACAAGTTACGAGGCGGATCCGGTCCACGTCGACGTCGGCGAGGTGCCGCCCACGGTGGCGGTGAGCGGCGCCGTGACAGCGACTGCCGGGGACACGTACCAGTTGGGCCTGCACGCGTCGGATCCCGGGACCGACACGGTCGTCGAGTGGCGCGTGTCCTGGGGCGACGGCTCGGCCGTGCAGGTGGTGACGGGCAACCCCTCGTCGGTCACCCATGTCTACTCGGCCGCCGGCCAGTTCGCGATCAGCGCGGTCGCGATCGACGAGGACGGCAGCTACCGCGTCGAGCCGCTGGTTCTGGACGTCGCTCCCGCACTGTCATCCATGGCGATCATGGGCCCGTTGCCCATGTTGATCAGCAGCTCGTCGACCGTCGCGGACGGCGTCCTTCGACTGGACGGGAACGACTGGGTGGCGGTGACGTCGCCAGCGGCGGCCGACCCAGGGACGGCACTCGCGGAGGGGGCGCACTGGGTGCTGCGCGAGGGGGCATCGTTCCTCGTCGGCATCGAGCGCACACTGACCGTTCCGTCCGGCGTCGACACGCTCGCGCTCGTGTACGAGGGGCTGACGTTCGACGGGACGAGCCAGGGCCGAATCAACGACGCGCTCGAGGTGGCGCTGCTGGCGGCCGACGGTCGGCCGCTCGCGAGCTTCGCGGCCGACCGTGATGCGGCGTACAACGTGACGCACACGGTGTCCGGACACGCGGCCGGCGCCGGGGTCGTGGCAAGCGACCTAGGCAACGGGCGGACCGAGCTGCAGTTGGACGTCGCGGCCCTGCAGGGACAGCAGGTGCGCGTCCAGTTGCGCCTCGTCAACGCCGACGCCGACAACGATTCGACCGTCCGGCTGGTCGGGAGCGAGGCGCCACAGGCGACGCGTCCGCAGCTGGACCCGATAGCGCCGATCACCGTGGACGAGGGCGGTCGCGCCACCCTCGTCGCCACGTTCAGCGATCCGGACGCTGGCGATTCGCACGCGGCGATGATCGATTGGGGCGACATGAGCGGCCCGCAGCCGGCCACGATCGACCCGGTCACCAAGACGATCACCGCCGAGCACGTCTACGCCGACGATGGCAACCGGACCACGGGGCAGGGAACTTACCACCCGCGCGTCCAGTTGACGGATGGCGTGACCGAGCCGGTAACGGAGTTGGCCACGGCAACCGTCCAGAACGTCGCGCCGCGCCTCGACGCGAGCATCCGGTTCGAGCCGATCGTCCAGAAGAACGCCCGGCAACTGGCGACCGTGATCTCCGGGACGTTCGCCGATCCGGCGTTCAACAATCCGTCGGCGGGCACGAGCGAGACGTTCACGGTCACGATCGACTGGGGCGATGGGACCGCGCCACAGCGCGTCGCCGCCTCGGTCGTCCCGGGCGCTGCCGGCACCGAGACGGTCGGCACGTTCACGGCGACCCACGTGTACGCCAACGCGCCGTCGTTCGCCGGGCAGCGGTTCTTCAATGCGACCGTGACGGCCGCCGATGACGACCAGGGCGCCGCGACGCGGTCGTTCGGGTTTGGCCTCGTCGACATCCGCGTCGTGCCGACGGTCAACGTCGGCAGCACGGGCGTCACCTCGGTCCACATCTACAAGCGCCCCTGGTTCGAGCCGGACGAGATCGACGTCGACACGCTGCGGTTCGGCCCCGGCGGCGCGCCCGAGGACGACGGCCAACTCGAGTCGCAGGGGAACAACCCGTTCCGGCGCGCCGACTTCCGAACGGCGCTGAGCGGGATCCGACTGGGCGACACGGAGGCGTTCGTCACCGGCCAGCTCAACGACGGCACGTTCTTCGTCGGCATGGACGAGATCAAGACGAACGGCTCGCTGCCGACCCGAGCCCATGGCGCGCTCCCCGGGTCGCCGAAGTTCTTCGTCGTCAATGACGGCGCGGCCGCGTCGGGCGACAATGCGTATCGCTACACCGCCGCTGGCGGCGCGATCGGCTTCTACGCGATGGACGCGACGATGCGCCAGCCACGCGGCGTGGCGTCCAATCCTGTCGGCGACCTGCTGTGGACGATCGACGGGGCCGGGCAGGTGCAGGTGACGAACGCGGGCAATGGCGCGTTCCTGGGCGCTTGGCGGGCGGCGCAGGTCGAGCGGGCGAGCGGCATCACGACTGACGGCACGAACATCTGGGTCGTCGACGATGTCCAGAAGCGCGTCCGCCTGTACGCCAACGCAGCGGGCCTGCGCAAGGGCATCGCGTCAGAGGCGTCGTCGTTCGCGCTTGCCGCGGCGAACGCGAGCCCGACCGACGTAGTAACGGACGGGACGACAATCTGGGTTACCGACGACGCGACCGACAAGGTGTTCGTCTACGCCCGGGACGGGCAACTCCTGGGCCAGTGGCAGCTCGACGCGGCGAACGCCAACGCGTCGGGCATCACGTTGGCCGCTGGCGAGGACGACCTGTGGGTCGTCGACCGCACGACGCGGCAGGTGTACCACTACGCCGGCGCCACCGACTGGCGCGACGGTGCGCGTTCCGCCGCCGGCACGTTCGCGCTGCAGACCGCCAATACGACGCCCGAGGGCATCGCGGACCCGCCGACAATGCCTCCGATGGTGTCGAGCACGCCGGGCACCGTACACAGCGTTCCTGGCGTCGGCGATCTCTGGGACGTGACGTCGGCGTTCGAGTTCGGGTACGACCGCACGAGCCTTTACGATGCAGATGACGCTCTGTTCGCGGGCCTTTCGGTCGAACGAAAGGCTGGCGACAGCACGTTCATGCGGAACCGCTTGCTCTTGGTCGTCCGCGACATCAGCGAGCCCGGCATCGTCCTCCCGAATGCTCACGGACTGACCGCTGATGGTCATCCGTACTACGATCTGACGGCAGCCATCGGATCCAGTTCTGCAGGGCAGTTCCCTGCTACGGCTGCGACGCAAGCTGTGCTCCAGTTCCTCAATCCCGGGCGCCAGCGCTTCGGTTACACTCTGCAGATCCTGTCCGGTGGGAACACGGCGCCTCGCTTCGCGTCCGACCCGTACGCCGGCGACCAAGGGCATGCGTACTCCGTGGAAGCGGCCGGCGGCAGTGTTCTAGAGATCGTCGCGAAGAGCGACAACACGCTTCGGTATCCCCTGGCAGGCGACGATCGTGAACAGGACCCGGTCCGCTTCGAGATCGTCTCCGGCCCGGCCGGCATGACGGTCGAAGACGTCGATGGTCAGCCCGTACTAACGTGGCAGCCGACACTTGCGGGCACGCATACGGTGCGGCTTCGCGTGTTGGATCAACCGCACGGCGCTACAGATCGCGCCTACGACCAGATATTCACCGTTCGCGCCGTCACAAACGTGCAGAACCGCCCGCCACGGTTCACCACCACGCCCGTGGTCGTGGCCTACGCCGGTGAGGAGTACCGCTACGACGCTGACGGATTCGACCCGGACGGCGACACATTAGCGTTCTCGTATCTGCCGGATGTGGACGAAACGTTGCGGCCGGGCGGGGACTTCGCCATTGCGCCAGGCAACGGCGTGGTGACGTGGCGACCGACGTACGCGGACATCGGTAAGACGTTCACCGTCCGCCTGCGCGTCAGTGACCAGCAGGAACCGGCCCTCTACGGCGAGCAAGAGTATCAGATCGAGGTTCGCCGCGGCGTGATCCCCGGGGTGTCTGGCACGCCCGACCTTACGGTCACCAACGTCAGCGCCGAGGGTGTCCGTTTCGACCCGCAACGGCTCCGTGCCGAGGGCGTTGTGACGGCCACCATATCGAACATTGGCCTCGGCTCGGTGAACGACCCGTTCGACGTGCTGTTTTTCGAGGACCTCAACTTCGACGGCCAGTACACGTCATCTACCGATAATGTCCTCGGCTCGACTCGCGTGGAACAACCATTGATGCCGACAGAACCGATCGCGGTCGCTGCGGCGATCTCCGGCGCGGTGCAGTTTGCCGGCGGACACATCTGGGCGTTCGTCGACAGTGGCGGTGTAATAGCGGAAACAAACGAACTCAATAATGCGGACCGAACTAAACGGGACTGTCGGCTGCTGGAGACGACGGCGCCCGGCTATACCTTTTCGATAGCCGACGGCTATGACAACGAGGGCAACTTTACCAACGTGGGTAATCATTTCCATGCGGGTGCCACCATTCCATTCGGTAACCCGCCGGGATCAGCCGAGGTCGGCGGGTTCGAATACAGCGAGTCCGTCCGAGGGCTTACGGAATTTGCTATCGACGGCCTCGCAGGCGAGGCGAGCATTGACTTTCGGGTCGGGATCATGGGCGGGCTGTTCTGGCAGGGGCCGCTGTTGAACCACACTATTCAGGTCGACGCCTATGCCGGCAACGGCGCCGAGGATATCACGGACTACGAGGCACCGTCGCTAGGTGTCGTTGGAACGTTCGGTACTAGTGACCTTGCACTCCACGACGTGTTGTCGTTCGATCTGACTAACATCCTCGCTACGGCAGTTGCGAGTGAGCTCGACTGGCTTGGCGTACGCCTCTTGGTCCTGCCAACGGTCCGAGATCACGTCGCACTCACGTTCGACCAGTTCCACCTACACACCGCAGGCGGCGAAGCACCCGACCTCATCCCCTCGTATCTCCGGACGTCGCAAGAGTCCGGTAACACCTCATATACTGTCCGCGTCGGTAACGCGGGTAACGTCCAGGCTCCTACGAATGTACGAGTTGCGTTCTATGATGGCGATCCAAACGCTGGAGGAACATTCCTTGCCACGAACGCAACTCTAAGTACGATCGACGCAGGCCGGTACCAAGACGTCAGTGTGACCGTGCCAAACGCGCCATCCGATGATCTCTGGGTCGTCGTGGACGACAACGAAACTGTGGCTGAATGCAACGAGACGAACAACAGCTACAGCCTCGTTCTGGGATCCGCGCCGCTGGCATTGAACGAGAACCCAGTGATCACCTCGGTGCCGGCGTGGGCCGTCCACGAAGGCGACGAGTACGAGTACCAAGTCGTCGCGACCGATCCAAACGGTCACGCTTTGGCGTACGAGCTCGTGACGAAGCCGGTGGGCATGACGATCGACGCCGTCACCGGTAAGGTCACGTGGCAGCCTCGCCCGACGGACGTGCGCGCGCACGTCGTCCTCGTCCGCGTTAGCGATGGCCGCGGCGGCACCGCGATCCAGCGTTACGAACTCGACGTGCGCACGACGAACCTGTCCCCGGAGATCACATCCCGGCCTACCGGGCCAGCGGCGCTCGATCAGCCGTACCGCTATCAATTGTCAGCGGAGGACGGTAACGGCGACAAGCTCATGTGGGCGCTGGATGCAGCGTCGCGCGCACTGGACGTAACCATCTCTACGTCCGGGCTACTATCTTGGACGCCGGAGGAAGTCGGCGAGTTCCGCATTGCCGTCTCGGTGTCCGATGGCCGCGGCGGCACGGACGTACAAACGTTCTGGCTGTCGGTCGTCAACGAGAACACGCCGCCCCACATTGCCAGTGCGCCGGAGGGGCCGATCTTCGTCGATGAAGAGTGGTCCTACGATCTGCTCGTCAGCGACATCGAGGACGGCGACAACGCCGCAGGCGCGAATGACAAGTTCACGTTCTACCTCGACGAGGCCGCGACCGAACTGGGCATGGCGATCGATGCGGCGGGGCGGTTGACGTGGACGCCGCGCGTCGGCGGTACGTTCGTCGTCACCATCAGTGTCCAGGACAGCGGTGGTGCGACCGCAAGCCAAACGTTGACGTTGCCGGTCGAGAACCGCCCGACCGTCAACCGGTCGGCCGACATCTACAGCGAACCGACCGGGCCTGCGCTGGTCGGCAGTCCGTGGCAGTACCTCGTCAAGGCGCGCGACCTTGACGGCGACGCCGTGACAATGTCGGTCACGAAGTTCCTCGACGCCGACGGTACGCCCATCACCGGTTACACAGAGACGCAGGTCAAGCCCGGACAACTGCTGATCGAGTGGACACCCACCGCGGCCGTCAAGGGCCCGGTGCGCGTCGAGGTTAGTGCCGCGGATGTGCCCGACGGCGCCGGTGAGGTCCAGTCCTTCGACTTGGCGGTGCTACAGACCCGTCCACCGAACAACCCGCCGACGATCACATCGACGCCGCCGCTGCCGGGTGTGGGCGGCGCGGATTACGTGTACGTCGTCCGAGCGACTGACGCTGATGGAGACGATGTGACGTTCACGCTCGGCGGCGCCGACGCGGGCGGCTTGACGATCGTCCGGATTGATGGCCAGAGTGCGCGGGTCCGGTGGGCCAGCCCGCAGCCAGACACGCAGCGTGACTTCACGATCCGCGCGTCGGACGGTCAGGGCGGTTGGGCTGAGCAGCGGCTGGTCCTGCGCACGGGCTCCGGCACCGGCGCGGGCACGGCCGACACGCCGCCAACGATCACGAGTGAGCCGATTTACGCCGTTGTTGCCGGGCAACCATACCGGCAGAAGGTGACCGCCACCGACGCCGATGCGTCGACGACCGCACCCATCAGCTACGGCCTCCTAGCGCCGGCCCGGCCCGGACTGCAGGCATCGATCAATACCGCTACGGGCACGATCGATTGGCAGACGACGACGGCGGACATCGGCGAGTTCGACGTGATCGTGACCGCATCACAGGCCGGTGCAACTGCTTCCCAGCGATTCCGCGTCCGCGTCACCGATCCCGCGGCCAGCAACGCACCCCCGACGATCCAGCCCGCCACGGGCACATTGCGCGCCGTGCCAGGTGGCACGTTCGAGTACCGGGTCTTCGCGGTCGATCCAGACGGGCATGCGTTGACGTTCTGGCTAATGGACGGAGACAATCCCGTAAGTGAACTGGACGGTCTTCGCATCGACAATCAGGGCCGGGTCGAATGGGCGGTGCCGCCCGGCGCCCAGCCACGTAGCTTCACCGTGCGAGCGGTCGACCCGCTGGGCGCGACTGACGATCAGAACTTTGATGTCGGCATCGGGACCGACCTGCCGCCCACGGTGTCGCTCGCCGCATCTACGACCTCCCCAACCGCTGGTAGCGAGGTCCGCTTTTTCGTCCAAGCTCAGGACGACTTGGGCATCGCCGCCCGTCAGGTGACCCTCACTGCGCCTTGGCTTACCACGCCGCTGGTGATCGACGTCGGCACCGACGGGATAGCTCGCTACACCCTGCCGACGAGTTCGACGATTGCCGGTCAATCGTTCAGCATTAAGGCCACGGTACGCGACACCGGCGGGAACGTCGTAACCACCGGGGCGCTGCCGCTCGCGGTAGCTTTTGCGGGCACCGCGTCGCCGGCCATCGCGCTCTACGGCGTTGGTAACGGCGTTGTATTCGACCAACCTACGGACCTGGCCGGCCGCGTCACCGACACGGATGGAGACCTCGTCTACTGGTCGCTCGTCGCCACGCCGAGCGACGGCCGCGCGCCGATCACGCTGGCGTCCGACGGAACGCTCAACGGCACCACGCCGATCGACTCGGTTGACGGGTTCCTCGCGACCGTGAACACGAGTGAACTGGCGAACGGCAACTACCTTTTCCAGCTCTTCGCTCAGGACGCTAGCCGCCGCGAGCGAAGCCTCAGTTTCACCGCCGCCGTCAAGAGCAATACGGCCGACAAGGTCGGCGACTTCGCCCTGAACTTCACAGACCTTGAGACGACCGTCGGGCCCGTGCCGATCACGATCCAGCGCACGTACAGCAGCAACCGTGCGGACCAATCTGGCGATTTCGGTTTCGGCTGGGACCTGACGGTCAGTCGCGGCAAGCTGGAGGTCGATGTCCGCGCCGGCGAGGATCCGTTCTTTGATGGTTATCTGCGAGCCTACGCGACGGGTACGCGCGTCACCATTACGCTGCCCGACGGTAGCACCCGTGGGTTCACCGCGGTGGCGCTGCCTGACACGTCAGGGGATTTTGGAGCGGGTGGGTTCCTCAGCTTCGCCAGCCTGTACACGATCGCCTTCATGCCCGATGACGACAGCCGCGACGTCCGCCTCGAACTTGCCTCGGGCGACGTCAAACCGCTGAACGTCGGGCCCGGGCAGGGCTTGCCGCTCGATCTCGGGTTGCCGCCGGCGCTGACGGAGAACGGGTTCGTCACGACGACGCTCTACGTCGATGACAACGGAGAGTTCCGCGAGCCCCTTATGGGCGGCGGCCTTCCGTGGAACCCGGCCACCCACGGCGTTGACTTCCAGGTCGAGACGCTCGACGGTACCAAGTACACCTACGACTCCGAGACCGGCGAGCTCATTGGCCAGTCCGACCGCGTTGGCAACAGCGTTACCTATGCCAACGACGGCGACGTCATCGAGTCACGCAAGAACGGCACGCTCACTGGTAAGGTCGAGATCGTCCGCCTGCCGTCGTCGCACCTCGTCGACAAGATCACGTGGTTCCACAGCGGCGCCCAAGGTACGACGAGCGACACGATCGAGTACGACTACGTCAACGGGGAACTCGTCACCGTCACCGACCAGACCGGTAAGGCGACGCACTACGGGTACAATGAGAAGTGGGAGCTGGTTGACGGCCAATGGGTCAAGTCGGACGGTCTGCTCGGCCGCCCGCACTTCCTGACGCGCATCACGGATGGGACCAACGGCGTTGATGTCATGCGCGCCATATTTGACCCGGCTACGGGCCACCTTCAGAAGTTTATCGATGCCGACGGAAACTCTGCGGCCGTCTCGGTGTCGACCGCACTGCCGGGCGGGCTGACTGCTGAGATTGTCCGCAACACTGCTGGGTACGCGACCGAAACCGTTCGCGACGGCCGCGGGAACGTCGTCCGTCAGATTCAACAGACGGGAACATTGACCTATCTCGTGACCGTCTCGGCCTACGACGGCGAGGACAACAAGATCTCCGAAACCCGCCCGTTCTCGATTACAGAGAGCAGTGGGACCACGACGCTCCGATATACGACGACTCCAAGCGGCACGGCCGTCCACGCCTATCGGGGCGAGTACAACGACGATCGTCACCCGCACCTGCCGACGAAGGAGGTCGACGCGGCCGGCGTCGAGACGACTTACGTTTATAACGGCCGCGGCGACGTCATCTCGATGACCGAAGGCGGTGAATTGACGACGAACACGATCGACAGGACAACGGGGCAGTTGACCCAGTCGGTCGATCCGGCCGGCAACCTCACCATCTATCACTACGAGCAGGGCAACCTCGTCCGCGTTGAACAACGTACACCGTCCGGGCAGGTGCGCGATCTGGTGAATACCGGGTACAACTTGCTCGGACAGATGACGTCGAGCACCGATTCGACCGGCGTGGTCACGTCGTACGGCTACGACGCCCGCGGTCGCCTGAAGTCGACCTCCTACGTCGCTGCGAACGGCACGGTCGTCCGCTCCGAGACGGACTATGACGCGGCCGGACGCATCACCGGGGTCCGCAAGTTCGTCAATGATGTGGAAGTGACGGAAGACGCCGCTTCGTTCGATGCGGGCGGACGAATGCTGACTGTCGTCGACCGCTTCGGGCACGTCACGGTCAACCGATACGATGCCCGCGGCAATGTCGTTGAATCTCGCAGCCCCGAGAAGGACGCACAGGGCAACGACGTCGTCGTGATCGTCCGGACCGCGTACGACGCGGACGGTCGCGTCATCGCCCGAACCGATCCCTACGTCGAGGGAACCGCGACTACGAACGTGCGCGTCACGCATACGCTATACGACAACGCAGGCCGCGCCCATGAAGTCCGACGGATCGGTGGCGTGGACGTCGCGTTGACGCATGTGACGGGCGGTACGGGTTCTGATTACCTGGGAGGTCTGTTCCGCACCACGTTCCAGTACGACCGAGTTGCCGACACCTACGCCGGCACGCCGGCCGCGGACCGCGTCATTTCCGCCTCGTCCACGACCTACGACGGTCGCGGGCGCGTCGAGACGACCGTCAGCGAGACCGGGCTCGTCACGCATCACGAGTATGACGACGCCGACCGAGAGAAACGGGTCTGGTTTGAACTGGACATCGACGGGGACGGTGACGACGACCTGCACGAGACGACGTTCGCTTACGATGCGCAAGGGCGCCAGACGCTCGTCCGCGACGCCGCTGGACGCGTGACCGAAACCCAGTACGACGCCCAAGGACAGGCCACTCACACGATCCTCCGGGGGCTCACGCCGGCGAACGTGACGCCGGGGTCGCCGGCCGACACGAGTACGGCCGACGACATCGTGCTCGAGCAGGTTTACGACGAGCGCGGTCGGCACCTTGCCGACGTCGACGCGCTCGGCCGGCGCACGGACTACGAGTACGATGGGGACGGCCGACTGATCGCCGTCACCCAGCCTGCCGTTGACGTTGACGGAAGCGCCACCGGCACGGCGGATCGCCGCCGCCCGCGGTACGAGTACCATTACGACGCTCAGGGCAACCGCACGCACATCGTCGCGCACGCATTCCTGGACGACGCGACCGCTAAGGTCGTCTACGTTACCCGCGACGCCGCCGGCAGCACGACGGAGGTCTCACGACCGTCCAACGCAGCGTACGGCACGTGGCCCAAGGACAAGGGAAGCGTCACGCGGTTCACGTATGACGGCGAAGGGCGGCAGCTGACGCGCACGCTGCCGCTGGGCGTGCAGACGACCGGGGACGCCAATGATTTCGTAGAACGCTCCGTATATGTGACGACGTTGGGTCCCGGTTACGGCCAACTGAAGTACGAGGTCGACTTCGAAGGGCGCGTGACGGCGTACGATTACGACAACACGTCGACCGGCCGCGGGCGCGTGAGTGCCGTACGTTATTACAACACGCTCGCTGCCTACACCGCCGACACGAACGGCACTGCGGCGGTACGCAAGATCAGCTCCACCTACGACGCCTTCGGGCGACAGACAACCGTCAACGACTCGGCGTTCGCGCCGGCCGTCAACCAATACGTCTATGATGTAGAGGGCCGGCTCACGACGATCGACAGCCCGCAGGGCACGCTGCACTACGCGTACGACGCGCTCGGTCGCAAGGTCGCCACCTGGACCGGCAGCGAGAGCACCCTCGCCGCCGCCCGGACGGGCGCGACGACGCTGACCGAGTACGGCTACGACGACCTGAACCGCCTGACCAGCACCAAGGCCGTCCGCCGGTTCGATGCTCCGATCGACGTCGACTCGGGCGCGACGGGCAATCAGCCCGAGCGTACGGACACGGTCTTCGCCGTCGACGGCCAGATCGACTACGAGCTGACCTGGACGAAGAGCGGCGGCGTGAAGGTCACCGAAGACCGCACGTACGACACCCAGGGCCGCGTCGCCTCCGCCCGGCACTTCGTCGACGCGAACGACAATCACGCCTACGACACGGGCGAGTCGCTCGTCGAAGGCCTCGTCTATACCTATGACAAGGACGGCAGTCGCCGCAGCGAGACGCGGACGAACGCCGTCGGCACGACGGCGGTCATGTGGGCGTACGACGGGCTGGGCCGAGTGGCGCGCGAGGCGCTCGCCGGGCTCGACGGGTCGGGCGACCCGCTGACGTACGTCGACCGATTCCGGTACGACTTCTCGGGCAACCGGATCGAGACCGCGCACGACGACCAGACGGCCGGCGGCACGCCCGGCTCGGCCGGTGCCGACGCGGTGGTGACCGCGACGTACGACGGCAACGACCGGCTGCTGCGCGAGGTGAAGGACAGCAGCGCCGATGCTGAGGACCGCCATACCACGTTAGAGTACGGGGGGCCGACGAACCCGGGCACCGACCAAACCAAGAAGGTTGTTCGGGCGGGCCTGACCTCTGGTGGCACGATCACCGAGTCGACGACGTACGGCTACGACGTGGCGGGTCGCATGTCCTCGGTGGCGGTCACGAGCGGGTCGACCGCGACGACCGTCACCTACGCCTACGACGCGGGCGGCTTCCGCGTGGAGCGGACCGAGGGCGGCCAGACGACGGTCTACCACGCCGACCCGGCCAACCCGACCGGCTACGCGCAGGTGCTGGAGGAGGGCGTCGATGACGACGGCGACCGGGAGCTGGACGCGAACGAGGTTGACGTTGCCTACACGCTGGCGGCCGAGGTGCTAACGCAGGCCACCCGGTCGCAGGTGCTGCACCTGGTGACCGACCCACGCGGGACGACGCGGGCGGTGCTGGACATTGCCGTTAATCCAGCGACGGCCGCGGCGATGAAGGAGCGGTACGCGTACACCGCCTACGGCGTCGACCTCGGTCTGGGCACCAATCCGCTGACGGCGGTGCGGTACGTCGGGCAGATGATCGACCCGACGAGTGGGTTGAGCTTCAACCGCGCCCGCTGGTACGACCCGAGGCAAGGAAGGTTCACGCAGGCCGACCCGTGGGCGGGGGACGCGCAGAACCCATCCAGCTTCAACAAGTACGTATACGGGCATGGGAATCCCGTCAACGCAACCGATCCGACCGGAGGATTTGCGCTTCTAGAACTACTGGTTACAGCCGTAGGAGGCCAGGGACTTGAGAAGTTGGGGCAAGCGTATCGCGGTGCTAAGGGGACAGTAGAAGCTGCCAAGTTCCTTGTGCGACTTGGTTTAGTGCAGATGCAAGTCTACTCTTTCCGCTTGGAAGCAATGAACGGAAAGCATCTATTCATAGCTGCGTACTATTTTTATGAATGGACCGCGTTCGAGAAGCGGGTAAGTGGTGCTAAGGGTTTTAAACTGATCGACGATGTGAGTTCGTTGTCAAAATATGTCGCGGCAATACCGGGCGCAGCTGCACAAATGGATCGTCACGATTACGCTGACCCGGGAAAGCTGAAGATCGGGTTTCTGCCGGAGGCAGGCAAAGGTGACAAGGATGAGGTTGTATTTGTTCCCCTAACCGGCCGTCGATCGTACGATTTCTTTCTATCTACCGCCGCCTCACTCGGCCCTGAGCTCTTTAGCTTCGGGGAACTTGCTGTATCGTTGCGAGCCGGCGCGGTCGATTGGGATGCCATCAAAACCTTAGCTGCTAATGCTGTCAGGAAGGCAGGCATAGACATATCAAGCAGTGGAAAAATTGAAGGGCGAACATGGCATCACCACGAGATTATGGGGATCATGGAACTTCTGGACGAGAAGAAGCACAATCCCAAATACACTAAGCAGTTCCATACGGGTGGCGCCAAGTTTTGGAGCATGATACATGACAAACGATATGGAAAATAGCGGACTTGAGTCGACCCGTATTGGTTTCGAACTCATGTTTGTCGGCGGCTTTAGCACCCTTCGGCCGGATGGTCAAATTAAGGCAGACCTCAGATCGGCACAACTAGAACGCGCAATGCATCCCAGCGAAGTCGCTCGGCTCCACATTGCGACGCACGCAGCAGATGGTAAACGTGGTCCCGGCTTTGTCCTGGATGGGTTCCAGATAGCATCGATAGCGGAATTTCTGGAAAGTCAGTCGCATGTTTTCCAGGCGATTGGGGCCGAACTGCGCGAGGAACAGTTGCTGCTTGAAGATTCTGACCCCATGCGTAGTGGTGACGTATGGTCCTATGTACAGATCGACTATATCCTAATTGAGCCCCGACGAGTGCCGACGCCGGAGGGACTTGCCAAAATGAAGAAGTGGTATCGCGATAAAACGCTAGAGGAAATCGCCACGATGCATGACACACCCGAAACGCGTTCGCGCTTCGACCTGTATTTAACCGTGGCATGGGACGACGAACACATCCGGCTCGCGAGATTCCGTGACGGACACTTTCGAAGTTTCTCCTCCGAGTAAATCCGAAGTTGGCAGAAGTGAGGGGTTGCACGAAGCAATGGGCCTAGGAGTCTTTGTTGAGGCATTTCTCGGGTCTGGGTAGATTATCCGTTTGCCCTGTCACCTTTGCGACACCACCGGTGGTCTCGCCTACCAACGGCGGGGCGGCGAACCCCGGGACCGACCAGACGAAGAAGATCGTCCGAGCGGGTCTGACGGACGCGGGCACCGTGACGGAATCCACGACGTATGGCTACGACGTGGCGGGTCGCATGTCCTCGGTGGCGGTCACGAGCGGGTCGACCGCGACGACGACCGTCACCTACGCCTACGACGCGGGCGGCTTCCGCGTGGAGCGGACCGAGGGCGGCCAGACGACGGTCTACCACGTCGACCCGGCCAACCCGACCGGCTACGCGCAGGTGCTGGAGGAGGGCGTCGATGACGACGGCGACCGTGAGCTGGACGCGAACGAGGTTGACGTCGCCTACACGTTAGCCGGCGAAGTGCTGACGCAGGCGACGCGCCAGAAGGTCCTGCACCTGGTGACCGACCCGCGCGGGACGACGCGGGCGGCGCTGGACATCTGCGTCAATCCCGCGACCGCCGCGGCGGTGAAGGAGCGCTACGCCTACACGGCCTACGGGCTCGACCTCGGCTTGGCTGCCAACCCGATGACGGCCGTTCGGTACGTGGGGCAGATGATCGACCCCGTGAGTGGGTTGAGCTTCAACCGGGCACGGTGGTACGACCCGGGGCAGGGGCGGTTCACGCAGGTCGACCCGTGGGCCGGGCAGGCGCGCGAACCCAGCACTTTAAACAAGTATGCTTACACCCATGGTAATCCAGTTAACTCGTCCGATCCGACAGGAATGTTCTCGGTGCTGGAAATACTCATCTCGAACTTTGGCAGTGTGGGCGAGAAGCTAGTTCAATCGTACCGTGGAGCTAAAACGACCTTCATCGCGGCTCAAATGCTCGTTCGCTTAACATTGGTCCGGATGGAAATTGTGACTAGTGTTCCGTCACACATGAATTGATTAATGTGTCGGCTCCCCTAGCACGGAGGCTGACATGCAGAAGAAGTACCATGTGACGTTAACGCCGGAAGAGCGTTGCGAGCTGGAAGCGATGACGCGTCGCGGGCGGGTGGCCGCCCGCGCGTTGGTGCGGGCGTGGGTGCTGCTCAAGTGCGACGAGTCCAACGGTGGCGGCCCGTCGCCCGCCGACGATGAGGTGGCCGAGGCGTTGGAGTGCGGGACGGCGACCGTCGCCCGCGTGCGCCGGCGGTTCGTGGAGGACGGCCTGGGTGCGGCGTTGCGGCCGCGGCCATCGACGCGGTCGTACGCCCGCCGCCTCGACGGCGACGGCGAGGCCCGGCTGGTCACGCTCGCCTGCTCCGCGCCGCCCGCGGGGCGCGACCGTTGGACGCTGCGGCTCCTGGCCGACCGGATGGTCGTGCTCGGCCACGCCGAGGGGCCGCTCAGTTACGAGACGGTCCGGCGCGTCCTCAAAAAAACGAGTTGAAGCCCTGGCTGCGCAAGATGTGGTGCATCCCGCCCGAGCGCGACTGCTGCTTCGTCGCGGCGATGGAGGACGTGCTGGAGGTGTACAAGCGCCCGGCCGACCCGCGGCGTCCGCTGGTGTGCATGGACGAGACGAGCAAGCAGCTCATCGGCGAGATCCGCGTCCCGCTGCCGATGCGCCCGGGCGAACCCTGCCACTTCGACTGCGAGTACGTCCGCAACGGCACGGCCAACCTGTTCGTCGCCTTCGAACCGCTGGCCGGCGTGCGGCACGTCGCCGTGACCGAGTCGCGGACGCGCCGCGACTGGGCCTGGTTCATCAAGGACCTGCTCGACCAGCGTTACCCCGCGGCCGACTGCGTGGTGTTAGTGATGGACCAGCTGAACACGCACTCGGTCGCCAGCCTGTACGAGGCGTTCGACCCGGCCGAGGCGCGCCGGTTGGCCGAGCGCCTGGAGGTGCATCACACGCCCAAGCACGGCAGCTGGCTGAACATGGCCGAGATCGAACTGGGCGTGATGGCCCGGCAGTGCCTCGGCGACCGGATCGCCGACAGGAACACGCTGGACGAACGCGTGCAGGCCTGGGCTGACGCCCGAAACCACGCACGCCGCCGCGCCGACTGGCAGTTCACCACCGCCGACGCCCGCATCCGCCTCAAACGGCTCTATCCGTCAATGCAACCGTGACAGAACACTAGAGCGTGTTATGCACTTTTCTCCCAGTTCACGAGTTTCGCGAGCATGAGGATCGCGAACGCGATCAGGTGCATCCCTCTCAACGTCGACGCCAGGCGTTCGTAGTCCTTGGCCAGCCTTCGGAAGCGCGCCATCCACGC
>DASYHQ010000025.1 GCA_035998445.1 Tepidisphaeraceae bacterium
CGTCATCGAGCGATTCTTCTGCCGCATCCGCCGCTGCCGGCGCGTGGCCACGCGGTACGAGAAGAAGGCCGCCAACTTCGCCGGCTTCGTCTACCTCGCAGCCTTCATCACCGCGGAGGAATGAATGTCCGTACCACCTAGTCCTCCCGATCTGGTTGATTGCGGTCGCGTCGTCTGTCCTGCCGGTGGTTTGGACAGCGCGTGCGTTGCGACGCGGATCGCGTCGCCGTGCCGGCCACTGCCACACCTGCGGCTACGACCTGCGCGCCACCACCGCCCGCTGCCCCGAGTGCGGCACGGTCCCGTTCGACGAGTAGCTCACCCGACCATCGCTTTAGGAAGGGGGTCACTTTTGGGGTGCCGATTCCGACACGGTTGTTAACTGGCGACCGGAAATAGAGACGAGAGTCCGAGAGTTGTCGGGAGCTAAAGGCCGGGAGGGTGGAACGCGACCCGAGATCGCCGCCCCCTCGCTCCCTCTCTCTCTATCCCGGCCTAACCTAAAACAGCGTAAAACCAGCCCGAAAACGAGCGGCCCCCGCTAACCCGGTTAACAGGGCTCGCCGTATACTTTTAGCACTCTTTGTCGAACAAGGAGTTATGAATATTCCCGTGCCTGACCCTCTTCGAACTTACTCTGGGGCTAAAAGTGGATTTCTAGGCGATAAGTGTGAATAAGGTCGCATTCGGGAAGGTCGTAGTTCCCGCTGGGTGCCTGCCGACGCTGGTCCTCGCTTTAGGCAACCCTCGCATGAGCGATGCATGAGCACTCACCCACTAGATGATCTCTGTCGTTATTTGGCCTCGAACGTGACCTTGACGCTTCCGCCCCCGATGGCCCCAGCAAGTCGCGTCGGATCGTCGAGCTTGCCCAGCCGCGTGTAGCTGTATGAACTGCGGAAGGTCTCGTAAAAGAGCACGAGCGTGTCGTCGCCCCAGAGTAGCAGATCGCCTTCACGAATGGTGCCGGGCTTGAACAGGTCGGTCGGAAGCCGCTTTGGCAGGTGCGCGTGCTTCTCGTTGGCGTTCAGATCGGGCATGTCGAGCGTCAGCGGCAGCATCTGCCGGAACTTTGCCGTCGCCGGGTTGTCCTCAAGCGTGGCGGCGAACGTCCGCTGACCGATCTTCACGTTCAGCTTCAGACTCATGGCTTCCTCTCCGGGCTGCGTCTGCCCACCCGCCTGCGTGGCTGGAATGGGCCGAGGGACTCGCTCGCCAGCGTCACAAGAGCACAGAACGCTCAGCGTGACCATGGTGACCACAGTGATTAGTCGGTCGAACCTCACGTTGCACCTCCTGCGCGGTTACTTCAGGCTCTGCGTGAAGAACGCCGCTAGTTTATCGAACGGAATCAGGTTCACGCGGTCGTAGAGATCGACGTGGCCTGCGTTCGGGACGATCAGCAGCTCCTTCGGCTGGGCGGCTCGCTGATAGGCGTCCTCACTGAACTCACGCGAGTGGGCCTGATCGCCGGTGATGAACAGCATCGGGCGCGGCGAGACCTCCGCGATCCGCTCGAACGGGTAGAAGTTCATGAACGCGACGTTGCTGCTCAGCGTCGGGTGCGTCGTCAGCAGCGGCGTCGTGCTTGCGGGCGTGAACTCGCCGCGCGGCGTCCGGTAGAAGTCGAAGAACTCCCGCTCGATGGGGTGCGACTTCTCGTTGATCTCGTGGACGGTCCCGCTCGTGTACTTGGCCGCGCCGCCGTCGGACTCGACCCAGCGTTGCGCCGCCGCCTCTTCGAGCGTCTTCTTCCGCTGCTCGGCAGTGCCCGACTTCTTCAAGCCATTTCGGTTCGCCGCGCCCATGTCGTACATGCTGACCGTCGCGATGGCCCTCATGCGGGGGTCGATTTGGGCGGCGGCAACGGAGAAGCTCCCGCTGCCGCAGATGCCGAGCACGCCGATGCGGTCCCGACTGACGACCGGCTGCTTACCGAGGAAGTCCAGCGCTGCGCTGAAGTCCTCCACGTAGATGTCAGGCGCGACCGTGTGGCGTGGCTGGCCGTCGCTCTCGCCCCAGAAGGACAGGTCGAACGACAGCGTGACGAACCCGCGCTCCGCCAACTTTTGGGCGTAGAGGTTTGAACTCTGCTCCTTTGTCGCGCCCATTGGGTGGCCAACGATGATGGCGGCGGACTTGGCGTTAGTGTCGAGGTTCTTCGGCACGAACAGGTTTCCGACGACGTTCATGCTTAGCTTATTCCTGAACGTGACCTTCTGCACAGTCACCGAGTCGCTCTTGTAGAAGTTGTCTGCGCCATTGGTCATGTCTTGGGCCTTGGGGGTGGAATTCGTCATGTCGGCAGCGACAGGTGCGGGCACCGTCGCGAAAAGCGCTGCGCTCGCAGCGAACGCGGTCACGATAGAGTGTTTGGCAACGTTCATACTGATCAACCTTTCTCTACTTGAGTTCGAGTCTTTAACGGAACGAGGGCACGGCGGCGGCGACCGCCTCATCCGATTGCGATTCGTTGGAGTCACGTCGGAGGCGTGCGCCTGTGCCGACGAGGACCGAGGCGGCGACGAGCAGGACCGCGCCGCCAACGAAAGTCGCGGTGATCGATGCGTGGTCGAGGAGTAAGCCGCCGAGGCCCGCGCCGAGCATGATCGCCAACTGGATCGCAGCGACCATCAGCCCACCGCCGCTCTCTGGCTCGTCGGCGATTTCGCGGCTCAGCCATGTGGACCAGCAGACGGGCACTGCCGAGTTGAGCGTGCCCCAGACGAACAAGGTCAGGCCCACTGCCCACAGCGAGTGCTGCACGCCGAGCAGGCCGAACGTCACGAGGGCCAGCGCCAGCGGCAGCCCGGCGAGCAGCAGGTACAGCTGCCGCGCTACGAACCTCGTCGCCCCAGCGGTGCCGACGAACCCCGCCACGCCGAGGCACAGCAGCATGACGGAAAGCTGGGGCACGCTGGCCCCTGTGCGGGTTTCGAGGAACGGCCGGAAGTACGTGAACGCCGCGAACGCGCCGCCGAACGTGAGCATCTGCGCGACCATGCCAAAGGCGACGTTGGGGCGCTTCAAGAGGCCGAACAGCTTGCTCACCGGGTTGGCCGCTTGGGGGCGCATCGTGGGCAGGCTGATCCACTGCCACGCGAGGTTGGCCAGCGTGAGGGGCACCAGCGCCCAGAACACGCCGCGCCAGCCGATCACGCCACCGAGGTAGCTGCCGATGGGGGCGGCGAACGCGGTTGCCACCGCGTTGCCCATGTAGACGAAGCCTAGTGCCTTCGGCACGGAATGCTGCGGCACCAGACGCATAACCGTCGCCGTCGCCAGCGCCCAGAACCCGCCGACCACCACGCCTAGCGACGCGCGGGCGACCATCAGCATGGCAAAGTTCGGGGCCATCGCGATCAGCACCAGCGACAGCAGCATGAGGCCGGTCAGGCCGAGCAGGACGTACCTGCGGTCGAACCGAGCCGCGACGGTGGCGATCAACAGGCTGGTTACCACGGCGAACATGCCCGAGATCGAGATCGCCTGCCCGGCCATGCCGGTCGTCGCGTGCAGGTCTTGCGCGATCGGCGTCAACAGGCTCACCGGCATGAACTCGGCCGCGATCAACATCGCGACACACATCGCCATCGAGCCGACCGCGCTCCACGGGTTGTCCGTGGCTACCGCTTGCACTTCAGTTGGGTTCAACGTCAATGTCATTCTTCGCATCCGTTCTGGGTTGATGGGCTACTTGCCGTACTGATCGTCGGAGACCTTCTCCATCCACGTGACGGGCGAGCCGTCCTGCTTCTCCTGAATGGCGATGTGGGTCATCGCGGTCGTCGGCGATGCTCCATGCCAGTGACGCACGTTCGGCGGGAACCACACCACGTCGCCGGGGCGGATTTCCTCGATGGGTCCACCCTCCTGCTGAACTCGGCCGAGGCCGCTTGTAACGATCAGGGTCTGGCCCAGCGGATGGGTATGCCACGCGGTGCGTGCCCCCGGCTCAAACGTGACGATCGCGCCGTTGACGCGTGCGGGGTCGGTGCGGTCGAACGCGGAGTCGATCCGCACGGTACCGGTAAACCATTCGTCCGGTCCCTTGACTGAGGGCTTAGTTCCGACGCGTTGAATGTCCATCTTCTTCTCCGGTAGAGGTTGCTCGGCTGCGATCCCGACTGAGGCAACGGCCGTGACGGCCACGGCAGCCGAGGCCGAGATCAGGAAGTGACGCCGACTGAGGTTTGGGTCGCGATCAATCATGTTGCATAACGGTACGCAGACGCCGGGCCACGGCGGTATGACGAACGTCCGAGATGATTGGACAAACTTCCAAACTGGAGCAGATCGTGGCGGTCGGATCGATCGGCGACCCGTAAGATGGGGGTATGACGACGAGCCAACGCCAAGCCCGAAAGATGGACGCCGACCGTGAGGAACTGGTCGAGCGGATCGCACGAGTGCTACCGCGCAGCGGCGTGTCCCAGCCGCAGCCGGGCGTGCACCTCAGCCGCTTTGCCCACATCGACGATCCGACTCACACGGTCTTGGAACCCTGCTTCTGCGTGATCGCGCAGGGGGCCAAGACACTGACGCTGGGCGAGGACGTGTTCCGGTACGACCCAGCCCACTACGCGGTCACCACGCTCGGGCTGCCGATGGTCGCCGAGATCGTCGAGGCGTCGGAGCGACGGCCGTACCTCGGCCTGCGCCTGACGCTGGACCCCTCCGTGGTCGCGTCGGTGATCGTGGAATCGCAGGTCGCCCAGCCGCGCCGCGAGAGCGGCGTTCGTGCCCTCGACGTGAGTCCGCTCGACATGGACCTGCTCGACGCGACCGTGCGGCTCATGCGCTTGGTCGAACGGCCCGACGAGTTCCGCGCGGTCGCGCCGCTCGTGGTCCGCGAGATCATCTACCGCCTGTTGGCCGGCGCGCAGGGCAACCGCATGCGGCAGCTCGCCTCCTCGGGCGGGCAGGCCCACAGGATGGCACGCGCCATCGAGAAGTTGAGGGCGAACTACGACAAGCCGCTGCGGATCGAGTCGCTGGCGAAGGAACTGGGCATGAGCCTGTCGGGCTTCCACGCCCACTTCAAGTCGGTCACGGCCATGTCGCCCTTACAGTACCAAAAACAGATTCGGCTTCAGGAGGCTCGGCGGCTGATGGTCAGCGAAAACTCGGACGCCGCCGAGGCGGGCTTCCGCGTCGGCTACGAGGACGCATCGCAGTTCAACCGCGAGTACAAGCGCCACTTCGGCGAGCCGCCGATGCGGGATGTGGAACGGATAAGGGAGATCGCGATGACTTAGCGGACGATTGGCCCGGTTTGTTCCACGCGAGCGCACGGAGGTGGAAGACGAGCTGGCGAACCCTTGTAGTTATCGAGCGCATTCAGCGGCCAACTCACCCCTCGGCCGCACTTGACCGGGCGGCGATGCCGCTGCATCCGTGTCGTTCTTAGCCCGTCGCCATGCCACCAGCGCCCCCGCCCCCGCCGGCACGAGGAACCACCACTAGCTGCCGATCGTCGCGCCCCGCGGCGTCTTCAGCTCGTGGTCACCGCTGATCCGCGTCACGCCCCACCGCGTCTCATCCGTCGTCGCGTGCTCGAATGCTTTGACCCGCAGCTCACCCCAGCCCCGCTGCCCGACTGGCCAGGTGCGGACGGTCTTCGGCTTCGCGACGCGCTGCGTGATCAGACCAGGGCCGTCGTACATGAGCGCGAGGCTGCGCGCGTACGTCTTGTCGCCCTGCTCCAAGTGACCGTAAGCGAGACAAGCGTGTTGGCCGGGGTGTACGGGTACGCCGGCAGTACGAACCCGAAGGCCGTAGGCGTTTTGGGTGAGGGTGGCGCGGAGTTGACGCATCGGGTCTTTCAGACTGTGGCAATGCGCGGGCCGATGCAGACAGTACCAGACCAAACCGCGTGCGGGGCGTACAAAGGGCCCTTGGGCCGCTTGAGGGCCGAAACAACGCGTTCGCAGCAGCAAGCCCGAGCCGAATCGGCGCTCGAACGACACGCCGACCGCAAAGTGTCGTCGCAGAACCTGCAGGTTTCCAAATACTTTCCCGTGCAGCTGCCGGTGCGACGACGGCTACCTTGTGGGGCTGCGCCATCCTTGCACGCACCCATCGCCTCGGCGAAGCGTCGTGATCATGGTTGCCGGGCCGAAACCGACGGCCTAGCCGCCTTGCGCGTGACGATCAACCAAATCGGACGATCACCTGACGCGGATGGTAATTCGCGACACCAGCCCTACGACGCCATCCTTGTCGACGGCGTAGGCGCAGACGACGTACGTGCCGGCCGCTTTATAGGTGCGTGAGGCCGTGACCTGTGACGAACCGGAGAGAACTTGGTCGATCGAACCGTTGCCGTCCCAGTCAACGTGGTATTTGAAAGGCCCGGCCTGGTCGGCGGGCGAGGCGTCGGTCGCGCGGAAGGTGAAGCTGACTGCCTTATTGCGCTTCGGGGTGGTGGTACTCGGCGTGATCGTCACGGCCGGGGCGGCGCTGGCGACGTTGACCGAGAACGCGTACGTCGAGGCGCCGCCGTCCTTGTCGGTCACCCGGCCGCGAACGGTATAGGTCCCGTTGTCGCGGAACGCGAACGCGGCGCTGGCGCTGGTGGCGTTGGAGACGTCGCCTGCGTCGACGAAGTCGCCGTCGTTGTTGAAGTCGAAGCTGTAACGCAACGTGCCGAGGTCCGCGGCCGCGTCGTCAGCGTCGGTGAACGTGAAGGCCGCCGGCGACCCTTCGACGGCGGCGCCGCTTGCCGCGAACCTCGCGGTTGGCGCGCGGTTCGTTACCGCAATCGTCTTGCTATCGACGGCCGACGTCGCGCCGTCCGCGTCGGTCGCGGTGAACGAGACGACGTACGTGCCCTGGTCGTCGGGCCGGAACGCGAAGTTGCCGGCGGAGCCCATCGCGTAGGCGAACCCGTCCTTCTTGACCGACCAGGCGTACGTAAAGCCGGCGTCCCGATCGGCGAGGCTCGGGTCGCTGACGACCGACGTCAAGCCGATGACGCTCCCCTCAACGGCAGTCGCGGGCGCGTCGGCGATGACGGCCGTCGGCGCGACGTTGTCGACGCGCACCTGCGCGGTCAGCGCGCGGCGGCCGCCGTCGCGGTCGACGACGCGGGCGGCGACCGTGTACGTCCCGCTGTCGGTGAAGACGCGCGACGCGGTCGGCAACTTGCTGCCGATGACCTCGAACGAGCCGTCGTTGTCGAGGTCGAAATCGTACGTGAAGCCGGCCGCCCGGTCCGCGGCCGACACGTCGTCGACGCCGGTGACCATGACGGTCGCGGCGGCGCCGGCCTCGGTCGCGCCGCCGGTCTGCGACAGCGTGCCGGTCGGCGCGACGTTGTTCACGGACATCGGCAGGACGTAGGTCGTGTGCGCCCCGTCCTTGTCGGCAACGCGGGCGACCATGTTCAGCGTCCGCGGGCCATCGGCGTAGTAGGAGGCGGGCACGGTCACCTCGGGCGAGGTACCGTTGACGACGTCGTACGTGCCGTCGCCGTCGAAGTCGTAGCTGAACCTGAAGCCCGCGGCGACGTCAACGGGCGACGCGTCGGACAGGCCGCCCAAGCGGATGGTGACGCCGGTCGAACCTTCGTCGACGCTGCTCGTCCACGTGCGGACGTTGGCGACGGGCGCGACGTTGCGCACCTGCACGGCGAACGTCGGGTCGCCGAGGAGGCGCGTAATCCGGCCGGTGGCGGCGGTGAGGATGCGTCCGGACGGGGTGACGACGACATCCGTCGTCCAGTTGCCGCCACCGCTGCCGACCGACACGCGGCCGAACGCGGGGTCGATCTGGCCGTTGTCGAGCAGCCGCGCGATCGCGCTGCCACTGCTGCCGACGAGAATGCGGCCCGAGCGGTCTTGAGCGAGCGAGACGTACCAAGGTATCCCGACGTCGGTGCGGGTGCCGTTGGTGGCGAATGTCGGGTCGGGCGTGCCGGCGGCGCTGAGGCGGATGATCACGCCGTTTCCGTTGCGCGAGCCCGTCACCATCACGCGGCCGTCGGACAGCGACAGGACGCCGCGGACTTCGTCCCCGAGGAACCCGGCCTGGGGTAGGACGAACGCGCCGTTCGTGCCGAACGTGACGTCGGGCGTGCCGTTCGCGTTGTAGCGCGCGACGCCGAACCGTCGGTCGCCGGTGTTCTGCGCGTTGCCGACGTAGCCGCCAGCGACGATCTTGCCGTCCGGACCGACGGACAGGTCGTAGAGCATCGAGTCGCGCGTGCCAAGTGACGTGATGACGCGGCCGTCCGTGCCGAACGTGCTGTCGATCGTGCCGGTGGCGTTGAGCCGCGCGAGCGTGAACCGCCAGTTCCCGTTGACGAAGCTCTGGCCGGCGAGCAGGAGCTTCCCGTCCGGCAGCACCTCAACGCGCTCGGCGCGGTCGAGTTCGTACGTTGGCTGCGCGCCGGGCTGGACGTCGACGGTGACGACGCCGTCGACGCCAAAGGACGCGTCGCGCGAGCCGTCCGGGTTCAATCGGACGGCGACGTAATCGAACTCGGACGCGCCGTTGGCGGTGACGCTGACGTGGCCGGCGGCCACGATTTTGCCGTCGGGCTGGACGGCGACGTCGTTGTACTGGTTGCTGGGCGTCGTGGGCAGCACGACGACACCACCGTTGCCGAACGACGCGTCGATAGCGCCGGTCGGCGTGTAACGGTAGATGTTGCGGCCGACCGCCGTGATGACCTTGCCGTCGGCCTGGACCGCGACGCGCGTGCCGGCGGGCGTGACGTACCCGAACCCGTTCGCGAACGTCGGGTCGAGCGCGGAGGGCGATTGGCCCAGCACCGAGGCGGCCGTGGCGGCGTACGTGCCGTCCTCGTCGGTCGCGGTGACGGCGATCGCCCGTTGGGCCGGGCCGTCGGCGTAGACGTGCGAGGCCGACGACGCGTCACCCGCAATCGTCTCGACCACACCGTCGCCCCAGTCGATCGACCAACTGCTGATCGTGTCGCGGCCAGCGTCGCTGGCGGAGAGGTTCAGCGCGTATGCCGACCCTTCGTCGACCGAGCCCGCGCCGGTCACGCCGAGCGTCGGGGCGACGTTGGCAACGGTGACGTTGCGCGACCCGACGGCGTACGTGCCGTCCTCGTCGGTCGCGCCCACCAGCGCGACGTACGACCCGTTGTCGGCGTACAAGTGCGTCGCGGCCGGCGTGGCGCCGGTGAACGTGTCGACGGTCCCGTCGCCCCAGTCGACCGACCAACTTACCACCGTGTCTCGGCCGGGGTCCGTGACCGCAAGGTTGAGCGTGTACGTCAAACCTTCGACGGCCGGTGCCGGCGCCGTCGCGTTGAGCGTCGGCGCGACGTTGCGGATGTCGACGGCGGCCTCGACGACGTCGCTGGCCGCGCCCTCGTTGTCGAGCACCCGCAGCGCCACGCGCCGCGTCGCCGCGCCGTCGTCGGCCAGCCGGGACGGCGCGACGCCGGTCGCGTCGACGTTGAAGGTCACCCCGTCGTAGTCGAAGTCCCACTGGTACACCGCGACCCGGCCATCCGCGTCGGCCGAATCGACACCAGACACCGCCAGCGACGCGCCCTCGTCGACCGACGCCGGCGCGACGATCACGCCCGTCGGACGTTGGTTCGGCGGGGGCGGCGTTGGGGAGGCGATGTGGTACGGCTCAAAGCCGGTCAATCCGTCGGTGGCGCCGAAGATCAGGGCGTCGCCGAGCACGCCGACCGCGAACGGGCTGGAGCTCTTATCGCCGGGCCCGATGTTGGCCGCGCGGAACGTGCCGGCGGTGGTGCCGTCGGTCACGTACAGTTCCGTGCCGTTCGCCGGGTTGCTCGCGCGGAAGTAGAGCCGGCCATCACCCGTGACCGCGAGCGGGACCGGGTTGCTGCCGGCACCGCCGACGTTGATGTCGGCGAGCAGGCCCGTGCCTGCGGCGGTGCCGTCGGACCTGTAAAGTTCGGACCCGACGTAGTTCCCGGCGTCGTCGTTGACGAAAGCGCTGAAGACGATTTCGCCATTGGGGAGGACGCGGAGGTTGTTCGGCGCCGACCCGGCATTCCCCGGGCCAAGGTCGGCGACCAGGGTCGTGCCGTCGGCGGTGCCGTCGGTCCGCCACACTTCGTGCCCGTACTCCACCGTCGTCGCGACGAAGTAGAGGGTCGGACCGGCCACGGTCAGGTTCGTGATCGGCGCGCCCGCGGTGGCGAACGTGTTCAACGTCTTGACGACCGCGGTCCCCTCGGGCGTGCCGTCGCTCAGGAACAACTGCGGCTGAGCGCTCGACGTCGTCGCGACGAACGCGAGCTTTCCGTTGAAATCCGTGAGGGAGGCGGGCAACGAGCTGTTGGTGCCTGCCACGACGTCTTTCACGACGACGGTGCCCTCGGCCGTGCCGTCGCTCTTCCATAGCTCGATGCCGTTCGCCGCGTCGGACGCCGAGAAGAACAGCGTGTCACCGACCGCCGTCAGCCGCGAGACGCGTACGGGGGCGGTGGTCACCAACGTGGTGCCCTCCTCGGTCCCGTCGCTCTTCCACAGCCCGACGGGGTGGGTGCCGTCGGCGGCGGTGAAGTAGAGCGTGTCGCCGACGACGGCGAGGTTCGCCGGGTTCGAGCCGTTGTAGGACGCCGGCGAGGTGCCGGACGTGGAATTGATGTCCCGCACGCGGAACGTGCCTTCGGCGGTGCCGTCGCTGCGCCACAGTTCGCGGCCGGTCGTCGCGTCGGTGGCGGCGAAGTAGGCGACGCCGTTCATCACCACGAACCCGCCCGGGCTCGAGCTGAGGTTGCCGTTGGCGGACGTGCCGGTGTTGATGTCGGCCAGGAGCGCCGTTCCCTCCGGCGTGCCGTCCGTCCGCCAAAGTTCAGCGCCGGCGGCCCCGTTGAGCGATCCGTTGTTGGCGGAGAAGAGCAGTACGTCGCCCAGGCTCGCCGATGTCGCTGGCCCCCCCGTCGCGCCGTGTTGTTCGTTAAACATCGAACTGGACGTCCCCGGGAAGATGTCGCGCAACAGCGTGGCGCTACCGGCCGCCATCAACCGGCGTCCCTCCAAACCTTCAATGACGCACCGAGAAGCCGCGGCACTCAGCGCACGTCGGGCGTTGTCGCGTAAACGAACGGACATGGCAGTTCCCTTCAGAGGAGCATCATTTGAATCGGACGCAGGTCCGAAAAGCTTAACCCACGATCGAGGGTCACGCAAAAGCAACAGCATCTCAGACGCCAGCGCCCATTGCGAAGCTCCGCTCACCGGTGGATGCGCCGGGGGGGGGACGGGTGCGGCGTGATCGCTGGCCTGTCGTTGCTTCGTGGACGACGTCGGTAGCCGCCGGTTGCCGTTATCTAAGCACCACGATTGGTCCTGCCGGCGGCGACCGTTGCAGCAAGATCCCCGCATCCTTCTGCACCCGCCGGCACTTCTACGCGCTCGCATCAGGCTCCGATGGCACCGCCCCACGCTCCGGGCACCGCTCCGGCGTCGCGCGCAGGTCGTAGCCGCAGTTGGGACGGTGGCCGGAGGACGCACCCCCGTCACGCGCTTCAGCATCGCCCATCAGGGCCGGCCATCTCCCGGCGTTGCCGCAGCGCCCATAGTGACCGTCGTGCTGGTATCGACACGGGCGGCACGCGTGCCCCGACGCGCCGTGCCCCTGACGTCCGCCGCTCTCTCCGCGGGACGTCGCGTTGATGCCGCCAATCCGGCGAACGCTCGTCATCCAGGACGCGCTCCCTCTCGCCCCTCTCCCGGTACGCCGGGGGAGGCTGGGAGGGGGCCTCCGCCAATGCTAACGCCCTTCCCCGCCCCGCCGAATCAAAGCGCGCCCCGCTCAATCTCGACTTTCGATTCAGCTCGCCAGGTCGACGTGCACGCGTTTTATCGGAACGACAGGAACGTAGAATGTCTAGAGCGTGTTATGCACTTTCCAGCTCAGATGCTGGCTTGGGTGCCACGGTTTGGTACGCCAAGCCGTGCCGGTACACGCAGACACGGCTTGGAGTACCAAACCGTGGCACCCAGCGTCGTCACGCCTGCGTTACTGGCCCCCAAAGTGCATAACACGCTCTAGGTGTACAGTCCCAGCATGTGCTGGTTCGGATCTGAATGGAACTGGCTAGGGTCTTCAAGCCACTTCTTGCAGATGAACTCGTGGGGCGTGAGGCCATGCAGGGTTTTGAGTCGCTTAGCG